>CAJNCB010000002.1:0-298412 GCA_905221155.1 bacterium
GAAGCTGAAGCTACTGCACTTGTTGAAGCTGAGGCACTTGCTACCGCGCTTGTTGAGGCTGAAGCTGAGGCTACTGCACTTGTCGATGCTGAAGCTGAAGCCACTGCGCTAGTAGATGCTGAAGCACTTGCTACCGCACTTGTCGATGCTGAGGCTGAAGCTACTGCGCTTGTTGACGCTGAAGCACTTGCTACTGCACTCGTTGATGCTGAAGCTGAGGCTACCGCACTAGTAGATGCTGAAGCTGAAGCTACTGCACTTGTTGACGCTGAGGCACTTGCTACCGCACTTGTCGATGCTGAAGCTGAGGCTACTGCACTCGTTGATGCTGAGGCTGAAGCTACTGCACTTGTTGACGCTGACGCTGAAGCTACTGCACTTGTTGAAGCTGAGGCACTTGCTACCGCGCTTGTTGAGGCTGAAGCTGAGGCTACTGCGCTCGTTGACGCTGACGCTGAGGCTACTGCACTCGTTGATGCTGAAGCTGAGGCTACCGCACTAGTAGATGCTGAAGCTGAGGCTACTGCACTTGTTGACGCTGAAGCTGAAGCTACTGCACTTGTTGACGCTGAAGCTGAAGCTACCGCACTAGTAGAGGCTGAGGCTGAGGCACTTTGACTTGCACTTGTCGACGCGGACACTGATGCACGGTAATCAGAGTCAGATATATCTGGCGTTACCGTATTCACTGTTCCATCTTTATAAGTGATGGTCACCGTTCCATTTTCTGCAATAGAATAACTACTGATACGATTTGCAGTCTCTGGATTTGCTGTTTTCACAGCTGCCAAGATTTTATCTTTCTCAGGTTGTTTCAAAGCGTTTGGATTTTCAACTTGGAAGACTCCTGACGGTTTCACACCAGGGAATCTTTCATTCAATTTCCCTTGAGCAACTACTACTGTCGGAGTACGTGCTTCGTTATTAGACAAGTCTACAGCTTTGGTCCCGAGATTCCATGTATTTTTATCAGCATATTCCTGATTAGGATTATAAGTCGCTGTATATTCTAAAGTAGCAGGAGCATTCGTCGGTGTATTCTTGAATCCTGGCGCATCATCATTCGAAGAATATCCTTTTTGGAATATTCTATCTTTATCTGAAATACCATCATAAAGTTTCAAGTCTCTAAGTTTACCACTATTATCTGAACCTTTTAAGACAACTTTAACTTCGTCTCCGGCAAAAACTTCATATCCTCTCACACCTGGACGGACATTGTCTTTAAGCGATTGTTTTTCCCACTGACCTGTTTTATCATTCTTGATATAAACTTCAAATTCGGCTCCTGGGTTCACATTTTCTTTAGTAATCGTCTTAGAAGTTGTAGCAGATGTAAGAGTCTCTTTGCTTCCCGTCGGAGTCGTTACAACTTTTTCTTGTTTAACCGTTACATTTCCTGTAGGCAACAAGCCATTATTAGTATCAGTAGCTCGCTTCAACTCAGACGGTTCAAATGTCAGACTTGTTCCTGTTGCTTGTTTTTTAACTGTTTGACCTGCAATCGTTAAAGTAACCGTTGCTCCTGGTGTTACGTTATTCACCACAATTGAACGATTTGGTAAACCACCTTTTTCATTCACTGAATCAGCTGCAATTTCAGGAGCTTGTGGATTTACTTTCACGGTAACAGGAACATTTTGTTTAACTCTTACCCCCGTTGAATCCGCAGGTAGTTCTACTTCTACTTCCTTAGTAAAGGTTCCTACCTCAGTGAGTGACGGTGCACCATTAACCCATTTGTAATTAGTGTTTGTCGCGTTAAAATCTGGGCTTCCTGTTACTCTTGTAACAGCTTCTTTAGGATTTGCTACAGCTTGTTTATAACCAGCTTCATCCGTCTTGTTTTGTGTGAAAACATAAGAGCGGTCTGATTCAAATTTATAAACATCATGAACAACATCAACAGTTTTACTTAGTTTAGTAGTATCACCTGCACCCGTACGACCAACAGGATAAGTAAAGGTGACTTGGTAATCGTGTCGACCTGTTTCTGCTGTACTAATCGGTGAATTTGCTACAGGCTGACCATTCTTTCTCCAAGTTTGACTAGCTCCACTTGGGTAAGCATCGTCTCCTTGCTTATTGACATAATCATGCCATAAGTTACCATTATGAGGAGCTGTACCTTGAATATCATTCACAGGTCCTTTAGGGGCAATCGTAGCCAACACCTTATAGTTGACCGTTACATCATCGATTGAACCATCCGAATAAGTAACACGCGCAACAGCACTCTTTGTTCCAGTAGTCGAATTGTTAATCGTATTTGTCCAGGCAACCGTTGCTCCTGCAGGCAGAGACTTCCCACCTTCAAGTTGAACAAAGTTAGCTGCATTTCCCAAGTCCGCTGCTGTTTCACCCGCATAGGTATAAATAGTGTCTACTTTAGAGACCGCATTATACTTATCCGTTTGATCCTTAACAACAAACTTGATGTAACCTTCGTTATTATCAGTACTATTTGATGTATTCTGGTTATCCGTAGTTACGAGTTTACGTTCAGTAAATGCCCCTTTTTGCAGGCTTTTATTTAGGGTGCCTGTCAAAGTAATCGTAGCATTGTCTTGGTTTGTCGTAGAAGTGATTGGATTTGAACGAGTGACACCAGTAAAGCCACCATAGTTAGCAGCATTACCATCTGCAGCTCCAGATGTCGTCGTCAATTTCAATGAATTGATTTTGCCAGAGTCGTCCGTCGCTTTTAGGGTAATATTAACCGGTTCGTTGCGATATAGATAGATTTCTTTCGTTGCCGGATTGTCATAAGGAATAACTAACTTAGGACGTTCGTTGACTGTTACTGACTGTGGAATGTCATCACTCTTCGTTCCGTCCTTGTAGACTATTTTTGCTGTACCATTGGCCTGAACTTCAATATCCTTAATACGATATGTCTGCTGATTATTTTTAGCATAGATAGCAGCCTTTACAGCATTCTTTTCAGTCTCCGTCAGGTTATTCTTGTTTACAACAGGCGTGAACTCAGGATTTTTTATTGTGAATTCTGGTTCATGCTTGTAACGCTCATTCAAAGGACGTTGCTTGATAAAGAAGTTTCCTGTACTGTTATCTCCCGGAATCGTAACGTTCCCTGCTTTATCTGTTGCTACTGCATTACGGCGCCATTCGTTTTTAGGAGCATAAGTCAAATCATCTTTCATATGCCCAGTTGCAGTTATGACTGCCGGATTAGACTCAGTCGCAACGAGATTCCCATTTGGATCTGATAGAGAAGTAGCTGTCCCAGTCCCATAATTGGTATCTCCAAAGATGTTTTGAGCCATTTCTGACGCTGGTCTATTACCATCAGCCTGTGCTACAAGTTTAAACTCACTCAGTTTCCCCTTATTGTCTACGGCTTTCATTTCAAAACCGATATCATCACCTGCATAGTAATAGTAATATTTATCTCCTGCTATAGCTCCTGTTTCTGCAGCTAGAGATTTACCATTACGGGTCGCAGTAACGGTTATTACTGGAGGTATTTTTTCCTTCTCTAAAGAAGCATTGATGACACTTGTAGAACCGTCACGATAAGTAACCGTGATGGTGCCATCTGTTGCAACGTCAATTTTAGATTTAGTGCCAGGGTAAGACAGCGTAAAGCTACCATCTGGATTGGTCGTTTGACTTGCTTGAGCAATATTTGGAGCAAGATCTCCATTTTTTGATAAATCAGTTAAATTCGATTGTTTTCCAACAAAATTATTATAAACTTCCTTAACTTCATCTGGTGTCAAATGATCCAAATCAGAAACCTGAACAGTATTACCACTTTGGATATCATGGCGCTCGTTGAAACCTTTGATATAATAGCCTACGTTAGCAGCAGCTTGGGCACCAGAATAATTAGTTCCTACAAAACGATAAACATATGTTTTTCCAACTTCAGCCGAAGCATCGTTTCCACCAACCGTTCCCTCCAATCGAGCAGTTACAGCTGGTCTGTTTAATTTTTCATTATTGTTAGGACCTAGATAACTTACCCCAGGAATTACATTACGATTCTCGATGTTCATATACTTAACGCGGCCTGAATTAGTATTTACTCCTTCTAAACCTACGTTATCTCCAACAACATCACCATTAAAAACTTCTTTATAGGCAGTAACATTAAAACGGAATGTTGAGTTTGTATTCGTATTGGTAGTTTGTTGTCTATACCCTGTTGGAACACTTGCCGATTGAACTGCCGATCCATTCCCTGGAGTATTTTCATAAATAGGAGCAGAACTTACTTGAACCTGCATATTGGCAGTCGCAGTCGGAACATTATTATCGTATTTAACTCTTACTACAACTTGTCCCTCTAAGTTCCTGTTTTGGCCATGACGATAACTATAACCCGCCTCTGAACCATGTGTATATGTTTTTTCCATCGAACTACCATTAAAGGTCGCACTTTGGACATGTCCACCTTTGCCAACTTCGATTTTTACACCAACGTGACTCAAGGCGCTATCAGCATGGACATTCATGGTGTAAGTAGCGATACCAGTATCCTTATTAAAAGTAGCAGTTGGACTACTTACATTCATACGCCCATCATTCTGTTGAGGTGCCCAACTTGCGCGAAGAGAAGCGTCACGTAACATGGCTTGGCCATTACGGGCATCACGCGTACCAGAATTAGCTCTCAAAACAGCATTGACAATGGAATTACGAGCTAGAGTCGCTTTTTGTACTACTGCTGTCAAATCACTAGTTGGATCAGCCAAGGCTTTTTCAATCTCAGTTACCGCAGCATTTACCTTAGTGATGGCCGAGTCAGTATTTGGTAAGCCAACAGCTTTAGCAAGATACTCACCCATCTCAGCTGAAAGTTTTGTCAACTTCTTACGATTGTCGTCTTGTTGCTTAGCTGAAACTTCTGCTGTTGCGATAGCACCAGCAGTAACTCCTACGATACTAGTCGTGGTAGAAGTTGATTGAGCAGCGCTCGCACTAACCTTCCCATCAATTTCAGTTGCCTTCAGTAGAGCAGAATCGATTTTTAGGCTAGTTGATTCTTTTGATACAGAAGAGTCTTGCTCAGTTGCTGTCGCAGAAGTGCTCTGCTCAACTGATAGACTTGACACTGTAGAGAAACTACCCGGCTCACTTGTTGATTGACTGATACTAGTAGAGGTGCTGACAGATGCACTTGTCGAAGCACTGGCAGAAGTACTCGCCGAAGCACTTGCTGACGAACTCTTAGACACAGATTCTGACATCGAAGTGCTTTCACTCATAGAAGTAGACAAACTAGCAGAATTCTCTGAATTACTTAGAGATGTCGTACCAAGAACTACTGTATCATTGGTAACCAAAAGATCTGGATTTTCCAGTGTCTTTTCCACAGCTACTGTTTCATTTGCAAACACTTTTGTTTGAGTAGCAACACTACCACCTAAAACAGCACCTGTAGCAGCAAGTCCCTTGATAATATCCAAACCTGTAATAGAAGGATTTACTTTATCCTCTACTACTTCAGTCATGACTTGAGTCGTATCTACACCACCCCGCAAGACCTTGAACAAACCAAAAAGAGAGGTTGAAGCACGCAACCAATGTTTTCCTGATTTAATTAACTTATACCGCGTCACTCGATCGGTTTCTCTATACTCACCTTTTTGACGTCTAAAAAACATGTTTTACCCTTTCCCTACATACCAAAAGTGGACAATCCACCCTATTTTAATTATACCTTTAAAGTATACTTTAACTGCAAACGCTTGTCAAGATTTTTAATATATTTTTTATATGATATGATGTTTCAAAGTTCTTTACTCATCCAACATTCAAATTGTTTCAAAAAATATTTAGTATATGTAAAAATAAACATTCAATTCATCATATTCAACATTTTAATGCAAACGTGCAATATTAGTGCTTAAAAGTGAAAAAACATAAATAATTTGATTTCTATTTCTCAAAACAAAAAACTCATGGACGAATAACATCCATGAGCTTTGGTAAAACCAGTTAGCGAGACCTGTAGACAGGCTGACACTCTTAGCACTACGACACTGAGTTTGGTCAATCAATTATATTTTCCAAACGTAGTTAGTGAGGCAGTTAGCTAGTTCGCTTCCTTACCATTACGACGGAAAAGTCCACGAATCGATACCATTCGTGGATTTTTCCTAGTGAAGCGTTTAGGTAAGCCGCCATAGCGGTCACCGTCAAATGACAGCAACTTTATGTTGCTAGTCATTTGTAACGATTTACATCTTCTCTTCCAACTCTACGTCTGGATACTTGTCCGCAAACCAGCGGAGGGCAAAGTCATTTTCAAAGAGGAAGACTGGTTGGTCAAAACGATCTTTGGCCAAGATATTTCGGCTTGAGGACATCCGTTCATCCAAATCCTCAGGCTTAATCCAACGAACGGTCTTTTTACCCATTGGGCTCATAACCACTTCCGCATTGTATTCGCCTTCCATACGGTGTTTAAACACTTCAAACTGGAGTTGACCAACAGCTCCCAGCATGTACTCGCCTGTTTGGTAATTTTTATAAAGCTGAATAGCACCTTCTTGCACCAATTGCTCAATACCCTTGTGGAAGGATTTTTGCTTCATAACGTTCTTAGCAGAGACTTTCATGAAAATCTCAGGTGTAAAGGTTGGCAGGGGTTCAAATTCAAATTTATTTTTCCCAACTGTCAAGGTATCCCCAACCTGATAAGTACCTGTATCGTAAACCCCGATGATATCACCCGCCACAGCATTAGTCACATTTTCACGACTTTCCGCCATAAACTGAGTGACATTCGAAAGTTTCGCTCCCTTACCAGTACGAGGCAAGTTGACACTCATGCCACGTTCAAATTCACCCGATACAATACGAACAAAGGCAATACGGTCACGGTGACGAGGGTCCATGTTGGCTTGGATTTTAAAGACAAATCCTGAGAAATCCTTGTCGTAAGGATCCACAATTTCGCCATCTGTTTTCTTATGACCATGTGGTTCTGGAGCAAACTTAAGGAAGGTTTCAAGGAAGGTCTGCACACCAAAGTTTGTGAGGGCCGAACCGAAGAAGACAGGTGTCAATTCTCCAGCCAGAATAGCTTCCTCTGAAAACTCATTCCCAGCTTCATTTAAAAGTTCAATATCATCCTTGACTTGCTCGTAGAAAGGATTGCTACCAAAAAGCTTGTCCCCATCTTCCAGACTGGCAAAACGCTCATCGCCTTTGTAGAGTTCCAAGCGTTGGTTATAGAGGTCATACAAGCCTTCAAAGGCTTTCCCCATCCCGATAGGCCAGTTCATAGGGTAGCTAGCAATGCCCAAGACTTCTTCCAATTCTTGTAAGAGGTCTAATGGCTCACGACCGTCACGGTCTAGCTTGTTCATAAAGGTAAAGACTGGAATGCCACGGTGTTTGACAACCTCAAATAATTTCTTGGTTTGGGCCTCGATACCCTTGGCAGAGTCCACGACCATGACCGCAGCATCCACCGCCATCAAGGTACGATAGGTATCTTCTGAGAAGTCCTCGTGCCCTGGCGTATCGAGGATATTCACGCGTTTTCCGTCGTAGTCAAATTGCATAACAGATGAAGTCACCGAAATCCCACGTTGCTTCTCGATATCCATCCAGTCAGACTTGGCAAAAGTCCCTGTTTTCTTTCCTTTTACCGTACCAGCCTCACGAATCTCGCCTCCAAAGTAGAGCAACTGCTCAGTAATAGTAGTTTTCCCCGCGTCCGGGTGGGAGATGATGGCAAAGGTACGACGTTTCTTAATTTCTTCTTGAATATTCATAAGTTCTCTTTCTTTGATTCTCTATTTTTCTTGTTTCGATAGCTAAGAATGATTTTTACATTGGATTTTACCATTCCTTTCAACACTCCATTATATCGGATTTTAGCATTTTTTTCAATTTCTATTTCTTTTCACTTCCCCCTCCCTTATTTATAGGAAAATATGGTAAAATAGAACAGACTAAAAATCATCATTTCACGAAAGGATGCAAGATGAAAATTACGCAAGAAGAGGTAACACACGTTGCCAATCTTTCAAAATTAAGATTCTCTGAAGAAGAAACTGCTGCCTTTGCGACTACCTTGTCTAAGATTGTTGACATGGTTGAATTGCTGGGCGAAGTTGACACTACTGGTGTCGCACCTACTACAACTATGGCTGACCGCAAGACTGTGCTCCGCCCTGATGTGGCCGAAGAAGGAACAGACCGTGATCGCCTGTTTAAAAACGTACCTGAAAAAGACAACTACTATATCAAGGTACCAGCTATCCTAGACGATGGAGGAGATGCCTAATGACTTTCAACAATAAAACCATTGAAGACTTGCACAATCTCCTTGTCTCTAAGGAAATTTCTGCAACTGAATTAACACAAGCTACACTTGAAGATATCAAGTCTCGCGAAACAGCTATCAACGCTTTTGTCACCATCGCTGAAGAGCAGGCTCTTGCTCAAGCCCAAGCCATTGACCAAGCAGGAATTGATGCGGATAATGTCCTTTCAGGAATTCCGCTGGCTGTTAAAGATAATATCTCTACAGACGGTATCCTGACAACTGCAGCCTCAAAAATGCTCTACAACTACGAGCCTATCTTTGATGCGACAGCTGTTGCCAATGCCAAAGCCAAGGGTATGATTGTTGTCGGAAAAACCAACATGGACGAGTTTGCCATGGGTGGTTCAGGTGAAACTTCCCACTACGGAGCGACTAAAAATGCTTGGGACCACAGCAAGGTTCCTGGTGGTTCTTCAAGTGGTTCAGCTGTAGCTGTAGCCTCAGGACAAGTCCGCTTATCACTTGGTTCTGATACTGGTGGTTCTATCCGCCAACCAGCTGCCTTCAACGGGATTGTTGGTCTCAAACCAACCTACGGAACTGTTTCTCGATTTGGTCTCATTGCCTTTGGTAGCTCATTAGACCAAATCGGACCTTTCGCTCCAACTGTTAAGGAAAATGCTCTCTTGCTCAACGCTATTGCCAGCGAAGATGCCAAAGATTCTACTTCTGCTCCTGTCCGAATCGCCGACTTTACTTCAAAAATTGGTCAAGACATCAAGGGCATGAAAATTGCTTTACCTAAGGAATACCTCGGTGAAGGAATTGATCCAGAGGTCAAAGAAACAATACTTAATGCTGCTAAACACTTTGAAAAATTGGGCGCTATCATTGAAGAAGTCAGCCTTCCTCACTCTAAATACGGAGTTGCCGTATACTACATCATCGCTTCATCAGAAGCTTCATCAAACTTGCAACGTTTTGATGGTATCCGTTACGGCTACCGCGCAGAAGATGCGACTAATCTTGATGAAATCTATGTAAACAGCCGTAGCCAAGGTTTCGGTGAAGAAGTGAAACGCCGTATCATGCTAGGTACTTTCAGTCTTTCATCAGGTTACTATGATGCATACTACAAGAAGGCAGGGCAAGTTCGTACCCTCATCATCCAAGATTTTGAAAACGTCTTTGCGGATTATGACTTGATTTTAGGTCCAACTGCTCCAAGTGTTGCTTATGACTTGGACTCACTCAACCATGACCCAGTTGCCATGTACTTGGCTGACCTTTTGACAATCCCAGTCAACTTGGCAGGTCTTCCAGGAATTTCGATTCCTGCTGGATTCTCTCAAGGACTACCTGTCGGTCTGCAATTGATTGGTCCTAAGTACTCTGAGGAAACCATTTACCAAGCTGCTGCTGCCTTTGAAGCAACAACAAACTACCACAAACAACAACCCGTGATTTTTGGAGGTGATAACTAATGAACTTTGAAACAGTCATCGGACTTGAAGTCCACGTAGAGCTCAACACCAATTCAAAAATCTTCTCACCTACTTCTGCCCACTTTGGAAATGACCAAAATGCCAACACCAACGTGATTGACTGGTCCTTCCCAGGAGTTCTGCCAGTTCTCAATAAAGGTGTTGTCGATGCCGGTATCAAGGCTGCTCTTGCCCTCAACATGGACATCCACAAAAAGATGCACTTTGACCGCAAAAACTACTTCTACCCTGATAATCCCAAAGCCTACCAAATTTCTCAGTTTGATGAACCAATCGGCTACAACGGCTGGATTGAAGTCGAGCTAGAAGACGGTACGACCAAGAAAATCGGTATCGAACGCGCTCACTTGGAAGAAGATGCAGGTAAAAATACCCATGGTACAGATGGTTACTCTTATGTTGACCTCAACCGCCAAGGGGTGCCATTGATTGAGATTGTATCTGAAGCTGACATGCGTTCACCAGAAGAAGCCTATGCTTACCTAACAGCCCTCAAGGAAGTTATCCAGTATGCTGGTATTTCTGACGTTAAGATGGAAGAAGGTTCTATGCGTGTGGATGCCAATATCTCTCTTCGCCCTTATGGTCAAGAAAAATTCGGTACCAAAACTGAGTTGAAGAACCTCAACTCCTTCTCAAACGTTCGCAAAGGTCTTGAATATGAAGTTCAACGTCAAGCCGAAATCCTTCGTTCAGGTGGTCAAATCCGTCAAGAAACACGCCGTTACGATGAAGCTAATAAAGCAACCATTCTCATGCGTGTCAAGGAAGGGGCTGCAGACTACCGCTACTTCCCAGAACCAGACCTACCTCTTTTTGAAATCTCAGATGAGTGGATTGAGGAAATGCGTACTGAATTGCCAGAGTTTCCAAAAGAACGCCGTGCGCGTTATGTATCTGACCTTGGCTTGTCAGACTACGATGCTAGCCAGTTGACTGCAAACAAAGTCACTTCTGACTTCTTTGAAAAAGCTGTTGCCCTCGGTGGCGATGCCAAACAAGTCTCTAACTGGCTTCAAGGTGAGGTTGCTCAGTTCTTGAATGCTGAAAGCAAAACACTGGAACAAATCGAATTGACACCAGAAAACATAGTAGAAATGATTGCCATCATCGAAGACGGCACGATCTCTTCTAAGATTGCCAAGAAAGTCTTTGTCCACCTAGCTAAAAATGGTGGTGGCGCGCGTGAATACGTGGAAAAAGCAGGTATGGTCCAAATCTCAGATCCAGATGTTCTGATTCCAATCATCCACCAAGTCTTTGCGGATAACGAAGCTGCCGTTGCCGACTTCAAGTCAGGCAAACGCAACGCAGACAAGGCCTTCACAGGATTCCTTATGAAAGCAACCAAAGGCCAAGCCAATCCACAAGTTGCCCTTAAACTCCTTGCACAGGAATTGGCGAAGTTGAAAAATGACTAACTCATTTAAAGTATAACTGACACCAGACTGCTAAAAAATTAGCAGTTCTGATGGCTTGCAGTATGCATTCATATAGTTAGGAGACATATGAAAAAGTTATATACTCTTCTCACCACCTGTTTACTACTCCTTTTCGTTACACCGATGCAATCCATCGATGCAGGGGTAGGACATTCTCGAAGTGGTAGCTCTAGCCATAGTAGCTCCAGTTCAAATGGTAGCCGAAGCCGTTCCAGTAGCAGTAATAGCGGTAGTTCTTCCTACAGAAGTAGCTACAGTTCTGGAGACGGTTCCTATAGTTCGAGTTACTCTGAGCAAGAGTTGTACGGAATTGTAGTCTTTTTAATAGGTGTTTACGTAGTTGTCTTAGTTCTAAAGAATAAAAGTAATCAAAGCTCATCAGAAAAATCCTATAGTAGCGCTACTGTATATAATCCCCAAAACCATCGTCGAGTTGAACACAATACATTAGCTACTAGTCGTGTTAAATATGGCGATCCAAACTTTGATGCCGATGCTTTCGCTTCATGGGTTAAAGAAGTCTATATTCAGTTACAGGCAGCCTGGACTAAAAAGGATTGGAATTTGGCTCGCTCTCTTGAAAGTACCAGCCTTTATTCCCAACATAGTATACAACTCGAAGATCATATCCGGGCGAAAACAACCAATGTTTTAGAAAAAGTCTATGTTGAAAATGTTCGCATTAAAGATTTCTACGAAAATCCTGATGGTAACGATACCCTTGTTGTGATCTTGTCATCTACACTCAGGGACTATGTCATTGAAGACCAAAGCAAACGTGTCATCGAAGGTGATCCTCAAGAGGACTTGTTTACAGTCTATCAAATGAACTTTATCCGTAAACACGGAAGTCAAACTGAACTAAATGTCAGTGATGAAGCCATCAGTGACCACTGTCCAAACTGTGGTGCCCCATTGAAAATCTCTGCTATCAGTAAATGTGACTATTGCGATGCTGATCTAACACGCAGTCCAAACCAATGGGTACTCGACACCTACGATGTTGTGGATGAAGACGAACTTTATAATTAGGAGGAAATTATGGGATTTATTCGTGCCGCCCTATCTTCAGGGCTTAATAGTTTCAACGATAGCAAATTTAAAGAAGCTATTGTTCTTCCAAATAACCTAACAGCTGATGCCTTGGCCATTAAAGGACAACTTCTTACAAAAGATCCTGACGGCACTTCTAGACAAAGCAACCAAAATACTGGACTTTTAACAGATGGTTCTGTAGTCATTGTTCCACAAGGTTATGTAGCTATTCTTGTCAACAACGGAACCTTCCTTGGCGATGTCTTAGAAGCTGGTAGCCACGAATGGCGTTCTGAAGATAATGCCTGGCTTCTTGAAAAGGGTGGTATAAAGGGTACTTGGGAAAATTTCAAAAACCGCTTCTCTTTTGGTGGTCAAGTCATTACCCAACAGGAAATCATCTTTATCCGTATGCAACCCATCGCAGGTAATAAATTTGGTACTCAAAACGCCGTAGAGTATTTCAGTGAACGCTATCAACAATTGCTCAATATTCGTTTCTACGGCTTGTTTGATATCAAAGTTGCTGATCCAGTCCTATTTTATGTCAGCTCCATCAGTCAACAAATTGAAGATCATAGAGCATTTACCCTGAAAGATATCGCTCAGGGAACTCTCAGACAAAATATCTCTCCTAAAATTGCTATTGCAATCGCCAAATTTACAAACGAAAACCGAGTTGATATCTATAGTCTTAATGCCAATCAAGATACTTTCAACGATCTAGCAAAACAAGAAGTTAACAAGGTATGGACTGGACTTTACGGAATTGAAACAACCAACATCCTGCTTGAAGATTTGAGCTATGACCAAGAAAGCTTGAATATTATTCGTAAACTTGATAGCGAACTAGTCGCTAGGAAATACAATACGATTGAGATTGAAGAACGTCGTGCCCGTAACGAAGCTCTCATCGTTGCTGCAAACAATGAAGGCAACGGCAATGGTATGAACATAATTATGGGAATGAATCTGGGACAAACGCTTGGCGGGCAACTCAACCAACAAACTCAAGCTCCTATTCAAAATAATGGGCAAACTGCAAGTAAGAACTTTTACATCGAGGTAGACGGCAAGTATGTTCTCGTAACCAAAGATGAAGAAGGAAATATCGTACCTGTCAACTAACTCAAGTTAATCTGATATTTGAGAATTATTGCGTTTTATGGTACAATAAAGAGTAACAATATTTATTAAAGAGGTAAAAACATGATTGAAGCAAGCAAATTGAAAGCTGGTATGACATTTGAAACTGCAGACGGAAAATTGATCCGCGTTTTGGAAGCTAGCCACCACAAACCAGGTAAAGGAAACACGATCATGCGTATGAAATTACGTGATGTCCGTACTGGTTCTACATTTGACACAAGCTACCGTCCAGAAGAAAAATTCGAACAAGCTATTATCGAAACTGTCCCAGCTCAATACTTGTACAAAATGGATGAAACTGCCTACTTCATGAACACTGAAACTTACGACCAATACGAAATCCCAATCGTAAACGTTGAAAATGAATTGCTTTACATCCTTGAAAACTCTGATGTGAAAATCCAATTCTACGGAACTGAAGTGATCGGTGTAACTGTACCAACTACTGTTGAATTGACAGTTGCTGAAACACAACCATCTATCAAGGGTGCTACTGTTACAGGTTCTGGTAAACCAGCAACTATGGAAACTGGACTTGTTGTCAACGTTCCAGACTTCATCGAAGCTGGACAAAAATTGATCATCAACACTGCAGAAGGAACTTACGTTTCTCGTGCCTAATCTCTAGAAAGAGGTCATTCTATGGGAACTGAAGAACAATTTGGCGAAATCGTCATCGCTCCACGTGTACTTGAAAAAATCATTGCCATCGCAACTGCTAAAGTTGATGGTGTCCATTCATTTTCAAATAAATCCGTATCTGATACCCTATCAAAACTCTCTCTTGGTCGTGGCGTCTACTTAAAAGAAAGCAATGAAGAACTAACTGCTGACATCTATCTCTACCTTGAGTACGGTGTGAAAGTACCAAAAGTGGCTCTTGCTATTCAAAAAGCAGTCAAAGATGCTGTCCGAGATATGGCTGATGTGGAACTTGCTGCTGTTAACATCCATGTTGCAGGAATCGTTCCAGACAAAACACCAAAACCTGAGTTGAAAGATCTATTTAACGAGGACTTCCTCAATGACTAGTCCATTATTAGAATCTAGACGCGAACTTCGTAAATGCGCTTTTCAAGCTCTCATGAGCCTTGAATTCGACACAGATATGGAAACAGCTTGTCACTTTGCCTACACACATGACCGTGAAGATGAAGATGTGCAAATCCCTGCCTTTCTTCTAAACTTGGTTTCTGGTGTTCAAGCTCAAAAAGACGAGTTGGATAAACAAATCAACCAGCACCTCAAGTCAGGCTGGACAGTTGAACGCTTAACCTTGGTCGAAAAAAACTTACTACGTTTGGGTATCTTTGAAATCACTTCATTTGATACACCTCAGCTGGTAGCAGTCAATGAAGCCATTGAACTTGCCAAGAATTTTTCAGATCAAAAATCAGCCCGCTTTATCAACGGACTGCTCAGTCAATTTGTGACTGAAGAAAATGAATAATCGAAAAGGTGTTTGGTCTTCCAAGCACTTTTTGTTGTGTCCTCGACACAGAGTAAGAACCTCAAAAAACTAGAACTGACTGCCAGTTCTAGTTTTTGTATTAGTATTTTCTAAATCGTTGATAACGCTCTTCCAACAACTCTTCTAACGGTTTTTGTGAAAGTATAGCTAGCTCATCTTGGAGTTCTTTTTTGACACTCTTAATCAGTTCTTTACTAGAAAGTCCTGCTTCAGAAATCACCTTATCCACCACGTCCATTTCTAACAGCTCATGAGAAGTGATTTTCATCAACTCTGCTGCTTCCATGGCACGACTGCCGTCCTTCCATAGAATGGAAGCAAAGCCTTCTGGGCTGAGAATAGCATAGATAGAATTTTCCAGCATCCAGACACGGTCTGCGACTGCCAGAGCCAGAGCCCCACCAGAACCACCTTCACCGATAATGATGGCAATAATCGGAACTTTCAGGTCACTCATTTCCATGAGATTGCGAGCGATAGCTTCTCCTTGCCCACGTTCTTCCGCTCCCACACCCGGATAAGCACCTGCTGTATTGATAAAGGTCACTACTGGACGGCCAAACTTTTCAGCCTGTTTCATCAACCGTAGGGCCTTGCGATAGCCTTCTGGATGCGGTTGGCCAAAATTCCGTTTAAGGTTGTCTTGCAAACTCTTGCCTTTTTGAATACCAACCACTGTTACAGCTTGGTCTCCAAGCCAGCCGATACCACCAACAACTGCACCATCGTCACGAAAAGAACGGTCACCATGTAATTGGATAAATTCATCAAAAATGCCTGTCGCAAAGTCCAAGGTTGTCAAACGACTCTGCTCACGCGCTTCTCTGACTATTTTTGCAATATTCATCTAGGACTCCCTCCGTGCAATCTGACCAGGCTAGCAATGGTATCTGGCAAGTCTCTTCTTTTGACAATAGCATCCACAAAGCCATGCTCCAATAGGAATTCTGCCTTTTGGAAATCCTCAGGCAAGCTTTCACGAACCGTATTTTCAATGACACGACGCCCAGCAAAACCAACCAAACTTTGTGGTTCAGCTAGGATGATATCTCCTTCCATAGCGAAAGAAGCTGTTACTCCACCTGTCGTTGGATCTGTCAAAATGGTCAGATAAAAGAGACCAGCATTTGAATGGCGTTTAACTGCTGCAGAAATCTTGGCCATCTGCATGAGACTCATGATTCCTTCCTGCATACGGGCCCCACCAGAGGCTGTGAAGAGAACAACTGGCAATTTTTCAACAGTCGCATACTCAAACAAACGAGTGATTTTTTCACCTACAACCGTACCCATAGAAGCCATGATAAAGTTAGAATCCATAATCCCAAGAGCCACAGTCAGACCTTTAATAAAAGCAGTTCCTGTCACAACGGCTTCATCCAGACCTGTTTTTTCACGCATAGTTGCTAGTTTCTTTTGATAACCAGGGAAATGCAAGGGATCCTTGCTCTCAATCCCTGTAAACAATTCCTTAAAGGTTCCCATATCAATCGTCAAAGCCAAGCGTTCTTGGGCAGAAATACGAAAGGTGTAACTACAGTGAGGACAGATACGCTCACTTCCCAAATCCTTCTGATAGATAGTATGCTTACAGCCTGGACACTGGGAGAATAATTCATCTGGAACCTCTGGCTTAGCTTGAGGTTTTTCCCTAACCGAACGATTGGGATTGATTCGAATATACTTATCTTTTTTACTAAATAGAGCCATTGATTCCCCTTTTCGGTTTAAACTCTTGAAGTCATTTTATTCTTTTTCTTGATATTTAGGTAAGAATGTTTCCATCAAGAAAGAAGTGTCGTAATCCCCAGCAATAACATTGCGATCTGAAATGAGGTCAAGCTGGAAATCTGCATTGGTCTGCACCCCTTCAATCTCTAATTCATAGAGGGCACGTTGCATTTTCATCAAGGCGTCAAAACGATTTTCACCGTGAACGATGACTTTGGCAATCATACTGTCATAATAAGGTGGAATGGTATAGCCTGGATAAACTGCTGAATCCACGCGCAAACCAACTCCACCACTTGGAAGATAGAGATTGGTAATCTTACCTGGACTTGGAGCAAAGTTAAAGGCTGGGTTTTCTGCGTTGATCCGACACTCGATGGCATGACCTCGTAGAACAATATCTTCTTGCTTAATAGACAGAGGTTGACCTGCCGCAATGCGAATCTGTTCCTTAACGATATCCACACCTGAAACAAACTCTGTTACTGGATGCTCTACCTGAACACGTGTATTCATTTCCATGAAATAGAATTTGCCACTGGCTTCATCAAGAAGAAACTCAATGGTCCCTGCATTCTCATAACCAACAGACTCTGCAGCTCGAACAGCAGCAGCACCGATTTCATGGCGCAACGTTTTGCCAATTGCAATCGAAGGACTTTCTTCTAAAACCTTTTGGTTATTCCGTTGAAGAGAACAATCCCGTTCCCCCAAGTGAATCACATGTCCATGCTCATCTCCTAGGATTTGAACCTCGATGTGACGAGCTGGATAGATAACTCGTTCTATGTACATGGCACCATTGCCATAATTGGCCTTGGCTTCACTAGAGGCTGTTTCAAAGGCTGAAACGAGGTCTTCTGGTTTTTCAACCTTACGAATCCCTTTACCACCTCCACCTGCTGAAGCCTTAAGCATAACAGGGTAGCCAATTTTTTCAGCAACAATTAAAGCTTCCTCAGAGTTATGCACTTCTCCATCTGAACCTGGAATGACTGGAACACCAGCTTTGATCATCTGAGCACGCGCATTGATTTTGTCTCCCATCATATCCATGACATGACCAGATGGGCCGATAAACTTAATCCCCACCTCTTCACACATGGTAGCAAATTTAGAATTTTCACTGAGAAATCCAAAACCAGGGTGAATGGCTTCTGCCTCAGTCAAGACTGCAGCTGATAGAACCGCATTAATATTGAGATAAGACTCTGTTGCCTTACCAGGACCGATACATACTGCTTCATCTGCCAAAAGCGTATGAAGGGCTTCCTTATCAGCAGTTGAATAAACCGCCACCGTTGCGATCCCCAATTCACGCGCTGCACGGATAATACGAACCGCAATTTCACCACGATTGGCAATTAAAATTTTTCGAAACATGGAGAACCTCCTTAGTTCCCTATTGCAAAGGTAAGAGTACCACTAGCTGCAAGCTTGCCATCCACTTCAGCCTTTGCTTCAACCACGGCAATGGTGCCACGACGTTTTACAAAAGTTGCCGTCATAACTAATTGGTCACCTGGTACAACTTGCTTCTTGAACTTAACCTTGTCCATACCAGCGTAAAAGACTAGTTTACCTTTATTTTCAGGTTTTGATAACTCCAAGACACCAGCAGTTTGCGCCAAGGCTTCCATGATTAGAACACCTGGCATAACAGGGTATTGAGGAAAATGACCATTAAAGAAGGGCTCATTGATGGTCACATTTTTGATGGCAACAATGGTATCCTCGCTCACTTCCAACACACGGTCCACTAGGAGCATAGGATAACGGTGGGGAAGGGCTTCTTTGATTCCTTGAATATCGATCATTTGATACGTACCAATCCTTTACCAAACTCAACCATTTCTTCGTTAGAAACGAGAATTTCCGTTACCACACCATCCTTAGGTGCTGGAATTTCATTCATGACTTTCATGGCTTCGATAATCACCAAGGTTTGACCTTTTTTGACACTATCGCCAACTGTGACGAAGGCAGGTTTATCAGGACCAGCAGCCAAGTATGCCACCCCAACAAGTGGGCTCTCTACAACATCTCCCTCAGCAACCACACTTGTTTCAGCTGGAGCTGGAACTTCTTCTGCTACAGTCTCTGCTGGAGCAGATGTAGGAACTACTGGACTTGGTGCTGCTAGAACGGGTGCTGGAGTGATTTGAGCTGCAACTTCAGATACGAGTCTAGCTTCATTCTTGCTAAACTGTAACTCATCCGTCCCATTTTTATAAGAAAATTCTCTCAAACTTGACTGGTCAAATTGAGCCATCAAGTCTTTAATATCGTTTAAATTCATACTTATTTATTCTCCCAACGTTTGAAAGCAAGAACTGCATTGTGGCCACCAAAACCAAAAGTATTTGAAATAGCGTATGGAATTTCTTGCTCCAAGCCTTGTCCATAAACGACATTGGCTTCGATATAGTCTGATACTTCGCTTGTCCCAGCTGTCATCGGTACAAAGTTATGACGCATAGCCTCGATTGTTACGATAGCTTCTACTGCACCCGCAGCACCCAGCAAATGTCCTGTGAAAGACTTAGTTGATGATACAGGTACTTCCTTACCAAGAACAGCTACAATCGCACCACTTTCTCCTTTTTCATTAGCAGGAGTTGATGTTCCGTGAGCATTGACATAGGCTACTTGCTCTGGAGAAATCTCAGCTTCTTCCAAGGCTAGTTTGATGGCCTTGATAGCTCCCTGACCTTCTGGATGTGGAGAAGTCATGTGGTAGGCATCACAAGTATTTCCGTAACCAACCACTTCAGCAAGGATAGTAGCCCCACGTTTTTCAGCGTGTTCAAGGCTTTCAAGAACCAACATCCCAGAACCTTCACCCATGACAAAACCATTACGGTCCTTATCAAATGGAATAGATGCGCGAGCTGGATCCTCTGTAGTAGAGAGAGCTGTTAGGGCTTGGAAACCAGCGATAGCAAAAGGTGTGATAGAAGCTTCTGAACCACCTACCAACATGACATCTTGGAAGCCAAACTTAATTGAGCGGAAGGCATCCCCAATCGCATCATTTGATGAAGCGCAGGCAGTATTGATGGATTTACAAACACCGTTTGCTCCAAAACGCATAGCAACATTTCCTGAAGCCATATTTGGCAAGGCTTTTGGAAGGGTCAATGGTTTCACACGTTTTGGCCCTTTGTCATTTAGGCGAAGTACTTGATCTTCAATTTCTTTGATTCCACCAATACCAGAGGCCACGATAACACCAAAACGATCTTTATCAAGGGCCTCTACATCAAGACCTGCATGATTGACAGCTTCTTGAGCCGCATACAAGGCATACAAAGAGTAGTTATCGAAACGATTGGTATCTTTCTTAACAAAGTATTTATCAAAAGGAAAATCTTGGATTTCTGCTGCATTATGCACATCAAAGTCACTATGATCAAATTTTGTAATTGGACCAATTCCGATTTTTCCAGTTGTCAAACTGTTCCAAAATTCTTCTGGTGTATTTCCGATTGGAGATGTTACTCCATAACCTGTTACTACTACGCGATTTAGTTTCATCTTTTTTACCTCTAGCTTCTGCTACATACTTAAGCCACCATCAATGGCAACTACTTGACCAGTTAGATAATCTTGGCCTGCTAAAAATACTGTCAAATCTGCAACCTGCTCTGCCTGCCCAAATTCTTTCATAGGAATTTGGGCCAGCATAGCATCTTTTACCTTGTCTGATAGAACTGCTGTCATATCGGACTCAATCATTCCCGGTGCAATAGCATTAACCCTGATATTGCGATTGGCCACTTCACGCGCCACAGACTTGGTAAAACCAATCAAACCAGCCTTAGAAGCTGCATAGTTAGCTTGACCGATATTTCCCATCAAACCAACAACACTAGACATATTAATGATAGCACCTTCTCTGGCTTTCATCATCGGTTTCAAGACTGATTGTGTCATGTTAAAGGCACCAGTCAAGTTAACCTTGAGCACTTTTTCAAAATCTGCTTCTGTCATCTTGATCATAAGGGTATCTTGGGTAATCCCTGCATTGTTGACCAAAACATCTACTGAACCCAGCTCTGCAATAGCTTGCTCAACCATACGCTTAGCGTCTGCAAAATCTGATACATCTCCTGAAATGGGAACCACCTTGACACCATAGTTTGAAAACTCAGCGAGCAATTCTTCTGAAATTGCACCACGACTGTTTAAAACAATATTGGCTCCTGCCTGAGCAAACTTGTGGGCAATGGCAAGACCAATCCCACGACTCGAACCTGTAATAAAGATATTTTTATTTTTTAGTTGCATTCTTTTCTCCTGTTTCCTCTTGTATTTATGGGAGAAGGGATTACTCGTTTTCTAGCAAGGCTTCCAAACTCGCCTGATTTTCAACATTGGCTAGTTTAGCCGTCTTATCAATTTTTTTAACAAATCCTGACAAGACTTTCCCCGGTCCAATCTCGATAAAGTGGGTTACGCCTGCTTCTTGCATAACCGCAATACTTTCATAGAAACGAACTGGTTCCTTGACCTGACGCGTCAAGAGTTGAGCAATATCTTCTTTTTGCATAACTGCAGCTTCTGTATTGCCGACTAGGGGACAAGTAAAATCTGAAAAACTTACTTGAGCTAGAGTTTCAGCTAGTTTCTGGCTAGCAGGCTCAAGGAGAGCGGTATGGAAAGGTCCTGAAACCTTGAGAGGAATCAAGCGTTTGGCACCAGCTTCCTGCAAAAGCTCAACAGCTCGATCAACTGCAACCACATCTCCACCAATCACGATTTGTGCAGGTGTATTATAGTTGGCTGGGGTAACCACTCCAAGTTCAGAAGCTTTTTGACAGGCTTCCTCAATGACCTCTACTGGCGTATTGAGAACTGCCACCATCTTGCCAGAGCCAGCAGGGGCTGCTTCTTCCATATAGGCTCCACGCTTAGCAACTAAGGCAACCGCATCTTCAAAATCCAAGGCACCGCTGGCCACCAAGGCAGAGTATTCTCCCAGAGACAAACCAGCAACCATATCAGGCTGATAGCCCTTTTCTTGCAATAGACGATAAATAGCAACTGAAGTCGCTAAAATGGCTGGTTGCGTATAGCGAGTCTGATTAAGTTTTTCTTCTTCCGTATCAATAAGATGGCGCAAATCATAACCGAGTACCTGACTCGCTTGATCAATCGTTTCTTTGACAATCGGATAGTAATCATATAAATCACGTCCCATACCTAGATACTGGGCACCCTGACCAGCAAATAAAAAGGCTGTTTTAGTCATTTCTTACAACTCCTGCCCAACGAGAGGCTTCTTCTTGAATTTTCTTAGCTGCTCCGTAATACAAATCTTTTAGGATTTCTTCAGCTGTTTCTTCTTTGGAAACAAGCCCCGCAATTTGACCTGCCATGACAGAGCCACCATCCACATCTCCGTGAACAACCGCTTTGGCTAGAGCACCTGCTCCCATTTGTTCAAAAATTTCCAAATCAGGATTTTCTTGTTTAAAGGCATCTTTTTCAGCTTTTTCAAAATCACGAGTCAATTGGTTTTTAATAGCTCGAACTGCATGTCCAAAGTGTTGAGCTGAAATCGTAGTATCAATATCTCTAGCTTTTAAAATTTTCGCCTTATAATTTGGATGGGCATTAGACTCTTTTGCAACGACAAAACGAGTTCCAACCTGAACAGCTTCTGCCCCTAGCATAAAGCCAGCTGCAGCACCTTCACCATCCGCAATTCCTCCTGCAGCAATAACGGGAATAGATACAGCAGCAGCAACCTGGCGCACCAAGGTCATGGTTGTTAATTTACCGATATGCCCCCCGGCCTCCATTCCTTCTGCAATAACAGCGTCCGCACCGATTTTTTCCATGCGTTTCGCTAGGGCAACACTTGGTACAACAGGAATAACTGTAATCCCTGCTTCATGGAAACGTTCCATGTATTTACTTGGGTTTCCTGCGCCTGTTGTCACTACCTTAACCCCTTCCTCGATAACGAGGTCTACAATATCTTCCACAAAGGGAGACAAGAGCATGATGTTGACACCAAAGGGTTTATCAGTCAATGATTTGATTTTATCAATATTTGCCTTGACAACTTCTTTAGGGGCATTCCCCCCACCGATAATCCCTAGCCCTCCAGCCTTAGAAACAGCTCCTGCCAAATCACCATCAGCAACCCAAGCCATTCCTCCTTGAAAGATAGGATAATCAATGTTCAATAATTCTGTAATACGCGTTTTCATAGTGCCTCCATCGTTTCTTGCTTACGTAATAGTTCGATACCGTCATAATTTGAAAATCAAACTATTGCCTAAACAAGAGGGAGCGGGTTTCCCTACTCCTTCTATTTATATTCTGCTTATTTTGTTTGCTCTTCAACGTAGGCAACCAAGTCACCAACTGTTTTCAAGTCATCTTCTGCTTCGATTTGGATATCAAAAGCATCTTCGATTTCTGAGATTACTTGGAACAAGTCCAATGAATCTGCATCCAAATCATCAAAAGTTGATTCAAGTGTTACTTCTGATGCATCTTTTCCAAGTTCTTCAACGATAATTTCTTGTACTTTTTCAAATACTGCCATGATAGGACTCCTTTAAAATAAATAGTTTTTTATAACAATGTGTTCACCACATGATTACCTAAATTGTAAGAATGAGCGTGCCCCATGTCAAACCTCCACCGAAGCCTGATAGAAGAACAGTCTGGCTACCATCTAAACGGATGAGACCTTGTTCTACACACTCTGAAAGTAAAATCGGGATACTGGCTGCACTGGTATTGCCATATTCCATCATATTGGCTGGAAGTTTATCTCGGTCGACACCAATTTTTCTAGCCATCTTATCCAAAATACGGTCATTAGCCTGATGAAGCAGCAGATAATCCAAGTTTGTCGCCTCTATAGGAGATTCATCAATAGTCTGCTTGATAGACTTGGCTACATCCCGAATAGCAAAATCAAAGACCGCGCGCCCATCCATCTTCAAAAATGAATCTGCACTTTCTTGATTTGAAAACGGAGAATGTAAGCCTGAATGTCCATAAGTTAGACACTCGCTACGACTCCCATCACTATTGAGACTCTCAGCCAAGAAATGCTCTTGCTCGCTAGCTTCTAACAAGACACCACCAGCACCATCTCCAAACAAAACAGCTGTTGATCGGTCTGACCAATCTACTGCTTTTGAGAGGGTCTCACTACCAATCACCAAGCCTTTTTGAAAGCGACCAGAAGCGATAAACTTTTCAGCAGTTGAAAGAGCAAATACAAATCCACTGCAAGCCGCTGTCAGGTCAAAAGCAAAGGCCTTATTAGCACCAATATTAGCTTGAACACGAGCAGCTGTAGAGGGCATCATCGAATCTGGAGTAATGGTAGCTAGGATGATAAAATCCAACTCCTCTCCTGTGATTTCAGCTTTAGCCATCAGTTTCTTGGCAACTTCTGTAGCCAAATCACTAGTAGATTCTGTTCTTGAAATATGCCTTTGTCGTATTCCCGTCCGACTTGAAATCCACTCATCATTGGTATCCATAATCTGAGCCAAATCATGATTTGTAACCACTTGCTCTGGCACATAATGAGCAACCTGGCTTATTTTTGCAAAAGCCATTATCTCAAATCCTCCAAAAATTGATAAAGATTAGTCAAACCTTTGCTCATAACCTCCATTTCTTGCTTACTCATACCATCAATGATTTTTTCAACCATGGCCTTGTGGAAGCGTTTATGTAGCCTATGAACCAAGCGACCTTTCTTTGTCAAATGCAGATGCACTACACGTCGATCATGTTCTGAACGAATGCGTTCAATGTAGCCCTTGCGTTCGAGATTATTCAAACTAGTCGTAACTGTCCCAAGAGTCACCATCAACTCTTTTGACACTTGACTTGGTGTCACATCTGGAACTTTTCCAATCACATCAATCGTATGCATTTCTTTGATGGAGATATCCTTGAAACGACTACCCCTCAAGCTAACTTCCTCAATAACGAGGACATTGTTAAATATAGACGTTAAATATTCATTAATTCGTTGGTAGTCCAATCTTTCCTTCCCTCTTTTCAAAAAAACTTTTAGAATCAAAACATTTGACAAAAGAATTATATCAAAGTTCAAAGAATGGTGCAAGTATTTTTTTATTTTCCTGTAAATTTAGGTCTTCTTCTTTCCGAATGAGCCCGAACTCCCTCTTTGAAATCCTCTGTTTTGGCTAACGATTCCTGTAGATGCAGTTCTACAACAGCATAATCTTGCCAGTCTTTGAATTGGCTCTCCCACACCAACTTCTTAATGGCAGCATAGGAATTGCTTGAACCACGTCTTAATTTTTTAAGAAGCTGTTCTCTCGTCTTTTCAAGTTTATCAGCTTCACAGACGCGGTAAACTAGTCCCCATTCTAAAGCTTTGTCTGCTGTTAAAGCTTCTCCTGTCATGGCTAGTTGAGCAGCACGCGTAACACCAATACTACGGCTCAAGAGATCAATCCCTCCCGCATCTGGAGCCAAACCAACTCCAACAAAGGCTTGGATAAATTTAGCCTTATCCGTTGCCAGACAGAAATCTGCCGCAATAGCCATATTCGCTGCGGCACCTGCAACAGCCCCATCAACTTCCATCAAGACTGGTTTAGCAATTTGCTTGATTTTATAAGAAATAGTATTGACCAATTCTGCGATTTTCGTCAATGATGGAATATCATCCTCATCCACTGCCCGCTTCATCTCTACTAAATCTCCCCCAACTGAAAAAACTTTGCCATTCGCATTGATTAAGACAAAATGCACAGCCGGATTTTCTTCCGCCAGAGTCAGCGCTTCTAAAATCTCCTCACACATAGGAATATGAAAGCCATTTGCAACCTCAGGACGGTTCAAGGTAAGGATTGCCAAATCCTCTTCAAGCTGATAAATAATATGTTCCATCAAGACTCCTTTTTGTTTTATAAGCAGTTTAAATTATTTTATTTTCAAAGTATATCTTTTTTAGGATCAGAAAGCAAGAAAAAATCGACTGAAAATGTCTCAGCCGATTGGCAAGGCTCGTTTTAGCCTAGAAGCCAACTTATTTTCTTCATTGAAAAAAGACTTCCTTTCTGCTATAATCGTATAAAATACTTACTTTAGGAGTTCTTATGAAGGTTGTTAAATTTGGAGGTAGCTCTCTTGCCTCTGCTAGTCAATTAGAAAAAGTTTTAAACATCGTCAAAAGCGATTCAGAGCGTCGTTTTGTCGTCGTTTCTGCGCCTGGTAAACGCAATGCTGAAGATACTAAGGTTACGGATGCCTTGATTAAATACTATCGCGACTATGTTGCTGGTAACGATATTAGCAAGAGTCAAAACTGGATTATCGACCGCTATGCTGCTATGGTTAGTGAACTAGGTCTTAAACCAGCTGTGCTAGAAAAAATTTCTAAAAGCATTCGTGCCTTAGCCACTCTTCCTATCGAAGAAAATAAATTTCTCTACGATACTTTCCTAGCAGCTGGTGAAAACAACAATGCTAAATTGATCGCAGCCTACTTTAATCAAAACGGTATCGATGCACGCTATGTGCACCCTAGAGAAGCTGGTATTGTGGTCACAAGTGAACCTGGTCACGCTCGCATCATTCCATCAAGTTATGACAAGATTGAAGAATTGACAAATACAAATGAAGTCCTTGTCATTCCTGGCTTCTTTGGAGTTACCAAGGAAAATCAAATCTGTACCTTCTCACGTGGAGGATCAGACATTACAGGTTCTATCATTGCTGCCGGTGTTAAGGCAGACCTCTATGAAAACTTTACGGACGTTGATGGTATCTTTGCAGCCCACCCAGGAATTATTCACCAACCACACTCTATCCCAGAGTTGACCTACCGTGAGATGCGTGAGTTGGCCTATGCAGGATTCTCAGTCCTTCATGACGAAGCCCTTCTTCCTGCCTACCGTGGAAAAATCCCTCTCGTTATCAAGAATACCAACAACCCTGACCACCCAGGTACTCGTATCGTTCTAAAACATAGTAGTGACAAGTTCCCAGTAGTAGGAATTGCTGGTGACTCTGGCTTTGTCAGCATTAATATGTCGAAATACCTCATGAACCGTGAGGTTGGATTTGGACGCAAGGTTCTTCAAATCCTTGAAGATCTTAACATCGGTTGGGAACATATGCCAACAGGTATCGACGATCTTTCAATCATCCTCCGTTCTCGCGAACTAACTCCTATTAAGGAAGAAGAAATCCTTCGTCAGTTGGTTCAAAAGGCTGAAGTAGACCATGCAGAAATCGAGCACGACCTTTCAATCATTATGATTGTTGGAGAAAAGATGAAAAGCCATATCGGAGTAACTTCTACTGCGACACGTGCTCTATCTGAAAATAAGATCAACATCCAGATGATGTCTCAAGGTTCTAGTGAAGTATCTATTATGTTTGTTGTCCATAAGGACCAAGAGAAGGCAGCTATTAAAGCCCTCTACAATGCCTTTTTCGGCGAAAGTAAGGAAGACTAAGCATGGCTCAATCACTTAACAAAACAGTGCTTCTCAATACGACAGGAACTTCCTATCTCTCTATAGCTGGGAAAGTTGGGAAATTCCTTGTCGGAGATCAGGCTTTGGAATTTTACCCCGATGTCAATGTTGAACAATTTATCCAGATTCCTTGGAGTCATATCAACCAGATTGGAGCTAATGTCTCTGGTCGCAAAATCAGTCGCCACTTCGAAGTCTTTACAGACAGAGGAAAATTCCTCTTTGCTTCAAAAGACTCAGGTGCCATCCTCAAAATTGCACGCGAAAAAATAGGCAATGACAAGGTCGTCAAACTCCCGACCCTGATTCAAACCATTAGTCAAAAATTTAAAAATCTATTTGCAAAAAAGTAAAAACTTTAGTATAATCATAGCAACGGATAAGTAGGTTGTCTTCTTCTTTCAGAAAGTCTGCGGGTGCTGCGAGCAGATAGGAGGGATAGGTGAAATTCTACCGTTAGTAACAATTGCATACACAATCAAGTGCACACCTGTGAAGTTGGATGGAACCGTGGCCCTGCCACTCCAACGCTTTGTCAGGTGTGCTTTTTTCATAAAGGAGTTCTTATGTTAGATATCAAACGCATTCGTACAGACTTTGATGCTGTCGCAGAAAAATTGGCTACACGTGGTGTAGATGCTGCTGTCTTAAACGAGATGAAAGAAATCGATGCTAAACGTCGTGAGATTTTAGTCAAGGTTGAAACTCTCAAGGCTGAACGTAACACAGTTTCTGCTGAGATTGCCCAAGCTAAGCGCAACAAGGAAAATGCAGATGACAAGATTGCTGCCATGCAAACTCTATCTGCTGAGGTCAAAGCCTTGGATGCTGAATTGGCCGAAATCGATGCTAAATTGACAGAATTTACCACTACTCTTCCAAATATTCCAGCTGACAGTGTTCCTGTTGGGGCTGACGAAGATGACAATGTGGAAGTTCGTCGTTGGGGCACTCCACGCGAGTTCGATTTCGAGCCAAAAGCTCACTGGGATCTTGGTGAAGAGCTTGGTATCCTTGACTGGGAACGTGGTGGTAAGGTAACAGGCGCTCGTTTCCTCTTCTATAAAGGTCTCGGTGCTCGTTTGGAACGTGCCATCTACAACTTTATGTTGGATGAACATGGCAAAGAAGGCTATACGGAAGTCATCACGCCTTACATGGTTAACCACGACTCTATGTTTGGGACTGGTCAATATCCAAAATTCAAGGAAGATACTTTTGAATTGAGCGACAGCAATTATGTCCTTATCCCTACAGCCGAGGTTCCTCTGACAAACTACTACCGTGACGAAATCCTTGATGGTAAAGACCTGCCAATCTACTTCACTGCTATGAGTCCTTCATTCCGTTCTGAGGCTGGTTCAGCTGGTCGTGATACTCGTGGGTTGATTCGTTTGCACCAATTCCATAAGGTTGAAATGGTCAAATTTGCCAAGCCAGAAGAATCTTACGAAGAATTGGAAAAAATGACAGCCAACGCTGAAAATATCCTTCAAAAACTTAACCTTCCATACCGTGTCGTTGCTCTCTCTACAGGAGATATGGGCTTCTCAGCTGCTAAAACTTATGACTTGGAAGTTTGGATTCCAGCACAAAATACCTACCGTGAAATCTCAAGCTGTTCAAATACAGAAGATTTCCAAGCCCGTCGTGCCCAAATCCGTTACCGTGATGAAGCAGATGGCAAGGTGAAACTCCTCCACACCTTGAATGGTTCTGGACTTGCAGTTGGACGTACAGTGGCTGCTATTCTTGAAAACTACCAAAATGAAGATGGTTCTGTGACCATCCCAGAAGCACTTCGTCCATACATGGGTGGAGCTGAGGTTATCAAACCATAAAAAATAAGGTTTAGCTATTTCTAGCTAGACCTTTTTCGTAACCAAATCAGATAAGCACTCAATACAAAGAATAAAATAATTAAGCAAATAGCAGTTTCAGCCAATACCAGATAATCCAGAAATGGAAGTTTCAAGATTCCCTGAGCCATCTTAAGCGAAGTAGCTGTGATAATGGTTGGGAAGGTGAGGGCTGAGAAGGCTGGTTGAAAACCTTGTTTTAAAATATTGGGCAGGCGAGTCAAAACAAAGAAAAAGAAGGATTGGGAAGCCAAGAGCATGACAAGCAAGACCCAAGTCGGTAGGCTGGCTCCTCCAACTCGAACCAGGGAAGCCAAGAGCAGAGAGAAAGGAGCACAGTAGATTCCTTCTTGCCCAAGCATGGCTTGTGGGAGTGGATGTTTCTTTAAATCGCTATAAATAAGCGGGTAGAGATAGAAGGTCAAGAGAAATCCAAAACTCAAGGTCGCATAGGCAATTTCGATGATACCTACAAGAGGATAGGTCAAGGCTGCTACTGCTATCCCCACATAGAGAACCGTCCAGCTAGGAGTCGCATGAACCCTCTGACCTGGACAGGCAAACTTGATGGTGAAACCAGCAATCAAGGCCAAATCCAAGAGAAATGAAAACCACCAGAGCCCTTGCGCAACCAAAGGAAGATGAGGGAAGACGCGAAAGACATAGGTAGATAAAATCATCCCAGCCATGGGAAAGGTCGCCATTCCTGACAAAAGAGGAGGCTTGGTCAATTCTTGCTTGGTTTCCTTACAATTAAAA
Source organism: bacterium (assembly GCA_905221155.1). GTDB lineage: Bacteria > Bacillota > Bacilli > Lactobacillales > Streptococcaceae > Streptococcus. The sequence goes on from CAJNCB010000002.1 coordinate 29,705, forward strand.
AGATGCAAAATCAGAAAGTAAATCCATAAAATCAAACCTGTCAGACTCAACAGATGGGATAGAACTGGCAACGTATCTAAAATAAGATTTCCAGCTCCTGCCAAACCTAGCAAACAACCAGAAAATACCAAAGGGAGTTTTTTCATCCTAACCTCCAATAATCATGTTAGTTTCAGTATAGCATAAAAGCGCTTAAATGAGGGGATAAAAAACGAAGTCCGTTGATTTCAGACTTCATTTTACTCAGATATGAATTAAGCATAAGGTTGCAATTCTGGATTAATTGGTGTATTGGCTAGGTTGTTGGCATAGTTACAGAGGCTTGCTAGGCTGACACCAAGAACCACATCCAAGGCATTTTGTTGGGTGTAGCCAGCTTCTAAAAACTCAGCCAAGGCTTCATCTCCTACACGACCCTTGGTATTGATAACTGCCAAGGTAAACTTAGCTAAGGTGTCCAATTTAGGATCTGTTTCAATTGGAGTACGATTGCGAAGGGCTTGCAGAAGATCATCATTCATCTGGATTTGTTTGATTGAAAAGGCGGTGTGACCTGCGACACAGAAGGCACAACCATTGGTCACAGCTGCCGTGATTTGCACCACTTCGCGCTCAACAGGTGTCAGGCTATTGCGACGGTTAATAGCTCCGACAGTACGGTAAGCCTCTAAAGCAGTAGGTGCATTAGCCAAGAGACCGATTAGGTTAGGAATATAGCCATTGTTATCTTTTTCTACTGTTTCAAGAACCTCTTTCACTTCTGCTGGCGCTGATTCTACTGTATGAATTGTAAATGTTGTCATCATAAAACCTCTTTTCATGTTGTTGAAATCTAGTCTATCACAGATTCTATACCGTGTATAATATATATTTTAAATTACACTGATAGAAATTTTTTATGAAAGCAAAAAAATCACACGCGATGTGTGATTTCATTATTTATTAAAATACTTTTTAGTCTCAGCAATAACGACTGGCGATAAAACTAAGAGGGCAATCAAGTTCGGCAGAGCCATCAAGGCATTGACAATATCTGCGATAATCCAAACCATATCCAACTCGATAAATCCTCCCAACAAGACCATGAGTACAAAGACCACACGGTAGAGCCAGATAAAGCGAACCCCAAAGAGAAACTCGAAACAGCGTTCTCCGTAATAGTTCCAACCTAGAATCGTTGTAAAGGCAAAGAGCACAAGGAAGATGGTCAAAAGGGCAGGTCCAAAGTGTGAAAAGACTGTTGAGAAGGCTGACTGAGTCAAGGCAACCCCATTCAAATCACCACTCCAAACACCAGTTACCAAGATGGTTAAACCAGTCAAGGTACAGATAATGAGGGTATCAATAAAGGTTCCTGTCATGGAAATCAAACCTTGCTCTACCGGTTCATTTGTCTTAGCCGCAGCAGCTGCAATGGGAGCAGAACCCAGACCAGATTCGTTCGAGAAAACACCTCGCGCTACACCATTTTGAATAGCCATCCGAATGCTAGCACCGGCAAATCCACCTAGCGCAGCAACAGGACTAAATGCTGATGTCAAAATTAAAGCGATTGTGGCAGGGAGTTTCCCAATATTAAAGAAAATAACTGTAAGAGTTCCCAAAATATAAATGATAGCCATAAAAGGAACAACAGTAGTTGAAACCTTTGAAATGGACTTGAGCCCACCAAAGACTGCAATTGCTACAAATACGGACAAAACGAGAGCTGTGATGGCTGGCGAAATAGTCGTTGTATTTTGGATAGATTCTGTAATCGAGTTAACTTGGGTGAAGGTTCCGATTCCCAGCAAAGCTACTAGCACACCTGCCAGGGCAAAGAAGATAGCAAGTGGGCGCCACTTTGCTCCCATCCCTAGAAGGATATAATGCATTGGACCTCCCGCTACTGCACCATGGTCGTCCTTGGTGCGATATTTAATCGCCAAAAGTCCTTCCGCATACTTGGTAGCCATTCCAAAGAAAGCAGCCATCCACATCCAAAAGAGAGCTCCTGGTCCACCGACCTTGATAGCTGTCGCCACCCCGATAATATTTCCCGTACCAACTGTCGCTGCGAGTGCTGTACACAAGGCTGCAAAACTGGATACATCACCATGTCCCTTATCCTTGGTAAAAATAAGCTGGAAGGCCTTGGGCAGACGCAAAACCTGCAAAAGTCCTAGACGAGCAGTTAGGTAAATCCCTGTCCCGACCAAGAGAATCAAGAGGGGGGGGCCCCAAGCAAAAGCATCAATTGATTTAAGCAATTCTAACATTTCCTTCTCCTATCTTTTCAACCCCAAAAGAAAGAGCACATGTAAGATACATGTACTCTGGAATGCTTAGATAAATGCTAAAAAGCGGTCTATCCTAGCTCTGTCCTTTTACCTGAGAGTTTGAGCAGTTGCCTGCCTTGCCCCTTCGGTGCCTTTACGGTCTCTCCAGAGTTCCGTCCATTTACAGTCATGGAAAATCAAACGATTCGCCACTTCTATTAAACTTCATTCGGTGTTGGTATTTAATCGGTTCTTATTTTACAAAAAATGTTGGCTTTTGTCAATGTGTTTATTAGTAAAAATTAGTTCAACAGTTTTTACTTTATGAATTCCGAAATATTTCTTATCCTTTAAAGGTCACAATAGTTGCGCCACTGCCTCCAGCATTTTGTGGGGCATAGCCAAAACTCTTGACATGCTTGTTTCTTTGTAGGTATTTGGTGACTCCTTCACGGATGACACCTGTGCCGATACCATGGATGATATCGACTTGGGCCATATTATTGAGCAAGGCTTGGTCGATAAAGGCATCTAGCTCATTCATTGCTTCTTCGTAACGTTTGCCTCGAAGGTCCAGTCTGGCTTGTGGACCACGACCAGAAGTTCGTTTCACGACATTGACTTGTTTCTTCTTGACTTGCTTTTCTTGCTGGGCTTGAACGAGGTCAAATTCTTTTTCTTCCAAGGTCATCTTGATCAAGCCAACTTGGGCTTCCCAGCGACCATCCTTGAGTTGACTGGTCAAGGTACCACGCTGTCCATAACTGAGAACCACGATATCATCTCCCACCTTTGGAGCTCGGTTTTTCTTGGCCTTTTGAAGAACCTTGTTTTTAGACAAGTCCACTTTTTCAGGAGCTAATTTTTTCAGCTTGGCCTTGGCTTCAATGATTTCGTGGGGCTTGAGTTGAGATTTACTGTGGAGATTTTTAAGAATCTGGTCACTCTCACTTAGGGCCATGTCCACAATCTCAGCAGCCTGTTCACGCGCCTTGTTAAGCTCTGTTTCCTTTTCACGATTAAGCTCATTGTAGAGTTTTTTGAGAGCACGATTCATCTTGAGATTTTCTTGCTCCACCTCACGGATATTGTCCAAGCGTTTACGACTCTCTAGCGTCTGCTCTTCTAGTTGCTCAATGATACGATTGACATCATTGTCCTGATCAACCTGCTGACTGGCATCCCCCACGATAACCTCAGATAGGCCTAGACGTTTGGCAATTTCAAATGCATTGCTTCGGCCAGGAACACCCTGCATAAAGCGATAGGTCGGGCGAAGAGTTGCAGTATCAAACTCCATGCTGGCATTTTGCACAAAGGCTGTCTCAATACCGTAGGCCTTGAGCTCTGGATAGTGAGTAGTAGCCATGGTCTTGACTTGACGCAGACGAAGGTCTTCCAGAATAGCCATGGCAAGGGCGGCTCCCTCTTGGGGATCTGTACCAGCCCCCAACTCATCCAAGAGCAAGAGTGAATGTTGATTGACCTTGCCAAGAATATCCACAATATTGGTCATGTGGCTAGAGAAGGTAGACAAGCTCTGCTCAATAGACTGCTCATCTCCAATATCGGCAAAGATTTCTTCAAAGATACCAACACGACTTCCCTTGTCTGCTAAAATCGGTAAACCTGACTGGGCCATAACCTGCGTCAATCCCAGAGTTTTGAGCATGATGGTCTTCCCACCTGTATTGGGACCTGTAATGACAATAGCTGTTAAATCTTGACCAAAATGGACATCATTTGCGACGGCATTTTTGACCAGAGGATGGCAGACATGGAGCAATTGAATCTCCTGATTTTCTGACAGCTGAGGAACGACTGCTTGCCTTTCTTGAATAAAGCGAACCTTGGCACGAATCAAGTCCAGATGGCCGATAATCCAAGCATCATTGGCAATTTCAGCCGCATGAGGACGAACACGCTCCGAGATTTCTTGGAGAATGCGAAGCATTTCATAGCGCTCATCTGCTCGCAAACTGGCAATTTCTTCGCTCAGTTTGACCACCTCACGGGGTTCGATATAGACGGTATTTCCACTAGCAGAAATATCATGAACGACACCTGCAATCTTATTACGGTAGGTGTTTTTGACTGGTAAAACCTGACGGCCATTTCTGCTGGCAACGATTACTTCTGTCAACATCTGCGCTTTTTGCTTGAGCAGTTCCTGTAAAACATCGCGTACCTGACTCTCGCTATCATGGATTTTTCGACGGATTCGCGCCAATTCTTCACTGGCAAAATTTTCAATGAAACCTGCATCATTAAAAGCTTGGAGATTTCCTTGTAATTGCGGAAAATCATGTAATTTCTCAAACCATAGGGCTAATTCTTCCAAGCTGACATTTTCCAGATTGGCATAAAAACTTTGCAGTTCTCGGCTGGCAAGAAGTACGCGCTTCAAGAGGAGGAACTCCTCGATATTGAGATCCGCCCCCATCTCCAACCGTTTGCAGACTCCTGCAATTTCCTTGGTTGAGAGAATAGTGAAATGCGGTTGCTCGACGAAAAGAGCCTGCATTTCCTTCATCTCAGCAAAAGCCTGTTTTATTTTATCTGCTTTGGCTGTCGGAGCTAGCTGTCTCAATTGCTCCAAGCCCTGCTCGGTCAACAAATGAGGTTCAAACAAGGCCTTGACCTTATTGAACTCTAATGTTTCTAATATTTTCTTATTCATCTTTATTTCCTTGTCTTTGAATGTATAGGTGTGGTAGCTTTTTACATTCTGATAGATTCTAGTCAATCTGTAAACAAAGGGCTAGGAAAACTCCTGCCCTTTTTATCCGATTAAATTTGTCACCCAGATTTGTTTGAGCCAACTGGTTGTTACCGGTATGCTCTGGATGATGTGTTTTGCGACGATACTCTTTTCAAGAGGATTTTGTATAACTGCCATGGGGATGGTCGCCAAGATGGTCAAGGCCATTTGCAAGACAAATAAGGTCACCAACATGGACAAGATACCTGCTGAAACTTGGAAGAACTTGCCACCCAGTTTTTTACTAGGAATCAAGTGTAAGAGGAGACCAAGCAAACGACCGATGCTATAGACTATCCCAAATACAAGCAAGTAGCCGATTCCTGCGTAAAAGACCTTATCCAACTGAAAGAGTTGATCCGATGGGAAAAAGAAAGTTCCCTGACCTTCCTGTGGATTTGCATAAGGAAGCAACAAATGAAATTGCTCCCCAAGCCCCTTATAAAACTGGCCAGCCATAAAAGCCGATGCCATGGCTGAAATAAGGTAATAAACCTGTAAAAGCAGGCCTCTCCGATAGCCGATATAAAATCCCCAAGCCAAGACCAATAGAAGAAGGAGTGAAATCATAAGGAATCCTCAATCTTGCTCTGTTCTTGCTTGCAAGTCACAAGCTTGTGACGGAGTTCTTCTAATTCTTGCTCCTTATCATCAAATTCAATCTCACGGCTGAGCTGAGTTGACAAACAGTTGACTGCCAACAAAAGAGCGATTGTTTCATCGTCTGCACTAGGCATTTGTTCTTTAATTGCTTGGTATTTTTCTGTCGCAACCTTGGCGATTTCCTCCATAAAAAGGTTATCATGCTCACTTGTCAAGGTTAATGATTTTTTCCCGAATGTAAATTTGAACCGATTTAGATTTGCCATAAAATTCACCTCACGATATTATACCAAAATTCGCTAACTTTGTCAGTTTTTACAAATTTGCCTGCTTTTATGGTACAATAGAAACTATGGCAAGTATAACACTCACACCAAGCGAAAAGGAGATTCAGGCTTTTCTTGAACACTATCAAACTAGTCTGGCTCCCAGTAAAAACCCCTATATTCGCTACTTTTTGAAACTGCCTCAAGCAACCGTTTCTATCTATACTTCTGGAAAGGTCTTGCTTCAGGGTGAAGGAGCTGAGAAATACGCTCGTTTCTTTGGCTATCAGGTTCTAGAGGAAACCAGGGGGCAAAATCTTCCTTTGATTGGGACGGATGAGGTTGGAAATGGTTCCTACTTTGGTGGACTTGCAGTTGTGGCTTCCTTTGTCACACCTGACCAGCACGACTTCTTGCGAAAACTCGGTGTGGGAGATTCTAAAACTCTGACCGACCAAAAGATTCGTCAGATTGCCCCTATCCTCAAGGAAAAAATCCAGCACCAGGCACTACTTCTCTCACCAAGCAAGTACAACGAAGTCATCGGGGACCGCTACAACGCTGTTTCGGTTAAGGTTGCCCTCCATAACCAGGCCATCTATCTCCTCCTTCAAAAAGGTGCTCAGCCTGAGAAAATTGTGATTGATGCCTTTACCAGTGCTAAAAATTATGACAAGTACTTGGCACAAGAGGCCAATCGTTTCAGCAATCCTATTAGCTTGGAAGAAAAGGCTGAGGGCAAATACTTGGCTGTCGCAGTTTCTTCTGTCATTGCGCGTGATCTCTTTCTGGAAAATCTTGAAAATCTGGGACGAGAACTGGGCTATCAACTTCCAAGTGGAGCTGGAATGGCTTCTGATAAGGTGGCTAGCCAGATTTTGCAAGCCTATGGTATGCAGGGACTCAACTTCTGCTCCAAATTGCACTTTAAAAACACTGAAAAAGCGAAAAAACGCTTAGAAAGGTAAGTTATGAATTCATTTAAACATTTCTTAAAAGAGTGGGGATTGTTCCTCCTAATTCTGTCATTACTAGCTTTAAGTCGTATCTTTTTTTGGAGCAATGTTCGCGTAGAAGGGCATTCTATGGATCCTACCCTAGCGGATGGCGAAATCCTCTTTGTTGTTAAGCATCTCCCTATTGATCGTTTTGATATCGTGGTTGCCCATGAGGAAGATGGTAATAAGGACATCGTCAAACGTGTGATTGGAATGCCTGGTGACACCATCCGTTACGAAAACGATAAACTTTACATCAATGATAAAGAGACAGACGAACCTTACCTAGCTGACTACATCAAACGCTTCAAGGATGACAAACTCCAAAGCACCTATTCAGGCAAGGGGTTTGAAGGAAATAAAGGAACTTTCTTTAGAAGTATTGCTGAAAAAGCCCAAGCCTTCACAGTTGATGTCAACTATAATACCAACTTTAGCTTTACTGTCCCAGAAGGAGAATACCTTCTCCTCGGAGACGACCGCTTGGTTTCGAGTGACAGTCGTCACGTAGGTACCTTTAAAGCAAAAGATATCACAGGGGAAGCTAAATTCCGCTTCTGGCCAATCACCCGTATCGGAACATTTTAAGAGACCTAAGAGGCCGAGAATCAGCAATCTCAGCCTCTTCTTCTATCGTAAGAAGATGATTATTCTCTACCCAGTCTAACTAGGATAGAAACAAAGTTATACTCAATGAAAATCAAAGAGCAAACTAGGAAGCTAGCCGCAGGCTGTACTTGAGTACGGCAAGGCGAAGCTGACGTGGTTTGAATTTGATTTTCGAAGAGTATTAACTCTCACCTATTTATGCAAAGGAATCTTATGGAAGTTTATTTTTCAGGAACCATTGAACGGATTATTTTTGAAAATCCCAGCAATTTTTACCGCATCCTCCTCCTAGAAATCGACGATACGAACGCAGAGGATTTTGATGATTTTGAAATCATTGTCACGGGTACCATGGCTGATGTAATTGAGGGCGAAGACTACACTTTTTGGGGGCAAATTGTCCAGCACTCCAAGTATGGGGAGCAACTGCAAATCAGCCGGTATGAACGCGCAAAACCAACTAGCAAGGGATTGGTTAAGTACTTTTCAAGTAGCCATTTCAAGGGAATTGGTCTCAAGACAGCTCAGAAAATAGTGGACACCTATGGCGAAAATACCATTGACGAAATTTTGCAACACCCAGAAAAGCTAGAAGGCATCTCAGGACTCTCTGCCAAAAATCGCGAGGCTTTCGTCTCTACTCTCCGCCTCAACTACGGAACCGAGATGGTTTTGGCCAAACTAGCCAACTACGGCATTCCCAACAAACTAGCCTTTCAGATTCAAGACTTTTACAAGGAAGAAACCCTTGATGTTGTTGAAAATTATCCCTACCAGTTGGTCGAGGATATCAAGGGTTTGGGCTTTACCATTGCTGACCAATTAGCGGAAGAACTAGGCATCGAAAGTCAGGCTCCTGAACGCTTCCGCGCCGGTCTAGTACATAGTCTTTTTCAGGCCTGTATGGAAACAGGGGACACCTATGTTGAAGCACGGGATTTGCTGGAACAAACCCTTACTCTCCTTGAGTCTTCTCGTCCCGTGGAACTGGATCCCAGCCAAGTTGCCCAAGAGCTCTCCTACCTGATCGAAGAAGACAAGGTTCAGCAGGTTGATACCAAGATTTTTGACAACAGCCTCTTTTTCGCTGAGGAAGGCATCCGCAGTCACTTGGTTCGTATCCTTGAAAAAGGAAAACAGAAGAGCCAGGATTTAGAAACCATTCAAAAACATATCACTACTGTCGAGGAAGAGCTGGGAATTAAGTATGATAGCATTCAAAAACAAGCTATCTGTGATGCTATCCAGAACAAGATCTTTATCCTGACAGGTGGGCCTGGTACTGGTAAGACAACTGTTATCAATGGGATCATCGCTGTTTATTCCCTTTTAGAAGGACTTGACCTCAGGAAAAAAAGCAATCTGCCGATTCTTCTTGCCGCTCCAACTGGCCGAGCCGCCCGGCGCATGAATGAATTGACAGGCTTGCCTAGCGCTACCATACACCGCCATTTAGGAATGACAGGCGACGATGATACCAGTCATCTGGAAGATTATCTGGATGCTGACTTTATCATCGTGGATGAATTTTCTATGGTGGATACTTGGCTGGCCAATCAACTCTTCTCCAACATCTCTTCTAACAGTAAAATCCTCATCGTGGGAGATAGCGACCAGCTGCCTTCTGTCAGTCCTGGACAGGTTCTAGCGGATCTGCTTCATATTCCCTTGATTCCTCAGACTCGCTTGGAAAAAATTTACCGACAAAGCGAAGAATCAACCATTGTCACCCTAGCTAGTCAGATTCGACAGGGTATCCTGCCAGCTGATTTCACCCAGAAAAAAGCAGACCGTTCCTACTTTGAAATTGCTAGCGGCCATATTCCTGCTACCATTGAAAAAATCTTAGGTGCCGCCCTCAGAAGTGGTATCCCTGCCCGTGATATCCAAGTTCTGGCTCCCATGTACCGAGGGACGGCAGGGATTGATGCCATCAACCAGCTCATGCAAGACCTCCTGAACCCACCACAAAAAGACCAACTCAGTTTTGAAGCTCCCCAGTGTCACTATCGTAAGGGCGACAAGGTCATTCATTTGGTTAACGATGCTGAAATCAATGTCTTTAATGGAGATTTAGGAGCTATCACAGACCTGATTCCTGGTAAATATACCGAATCGAAGCAAGACGAGATTATCATTGATTTTGATGGCAATGAGGTCTCTTACCCACGTAACGAATGGTACAAGATTCGCTTGGCCTATGCCATGAGTATCCATAAATCACAGGGAAGCGAGTTCCCTGTTGTCATCCTGCCTATCACTAGTGCTAGTAGGCGTATGCTGGAGCGCAATCTCATCTACACAGCCATTACACGCGCCAAAAGCAAACTTATCTTACTAGGCGAATTACAGGCCTTCGACTATGCTACTCAACACATCGGAACTGCCCGAAAAACCTATCTGATTGAACGCTTCAGTGATTTAATTGAAAATATTGAAGAAAAGCAACAAGCGGTCTCTGAAACAGTCACATCAAGTACCTCTGAAGAATCCTACATCCTAACCGAAGAAAACTGGGATAGCATCCCCGCCATGATTGGGATTACAGACGCAGATCTCAAAGAGATTTTTGGAAAATAGTGCATCAGAAAACCCACCTAGTCAGGTGGGATTTTTGTTTATGAATACTCAATGAAAATCAAAGAGCAAACTAGGAAGCTAGCCGCAAGCTGTACTTGAGTACGGTAAGGCGACGCTGACGTGGTTTGAAGAGATTTTCGAAGAGTATAAGATTATTTAACTGTTGCTGTGCTTGTAATCAACTCAACAGCTTTTTTGATTGTGATGTCGTGTTTCAACATATCAGCTGAAAGCAAGCTTTGTACTTGTGCAACTTCCATGTTGTAATCTGTAGCCAATTGCTCGATTTCTTTTTGGATTTCTTCTTCTGAAGCATCAAATCCTTCAGCTTTGGCAACTGCTTCGATAACAAGGTTAGTCTTAGTACGTGACTCAGCTTCTCCCTCGTATTGTTTGTGAAGGTCTTCTTGAGTAGTTCCAGTGATTTGGAAGTACATGTCAGGATTGATACCTTGACGTTGCAAGTTTCCAAGGAATTCATTTACTGAACGATGAACTTCTTCATGAATCATTTCTTCTGGAAGCTCTACGATTTCAGCATTTTCTACAGCTTTATCAATTGCTGCACCTTCTACTGCATCTTTGTAAGCTTCTTCTTTAGCAGCAGCTAATTCGTTGCGGTATTTTTCTTTCAATTCAGCAAGTGTTTCAACTTCTTCGTCGATGTCTTTTGCAAGCTCATCGTCAAGAGCTGGAACTTCTTTAGCTTTTACTTCGTGGATAGTTGTTACGAATTTAGCTTCTTTACCTGCAAGGTCTTCTGCTTGGTAGTCTTCTGGGAATGTTACGATAACATCAACAGTTTCACCAGCTGAGTGACCTACCAATTGGTCTTCGAAACCTGGGATGAATTGACCTGAACCAAGTCCAAGTGAGAAGTTTTCACCTTTTCCGCCGTCAAATTCAACACCATCGATAGAACCAACAAAGTCGATGACAACAGTATCGCCGTTTTCAGCAGCAGCTTCTTTGATAACCAATTCAGCCAAGTTGTTGCGTTCGCGTTCGATACGCTCTTCAACGTCAGCGTCAGTTACTTCTTTTTCTACATCAACTGATACTTCAAGGTTTTTGTAGTCACCCAATTTTACTTCAGGTTTTGTAACAACTTCAGCAGTAATAACCCAGTCTTGACCTTTTTCCATTGAAGTCACGTCAATTTTTGGTTGTGCAACTACTTCAAGACCAGCTTCTTTTACAGCTGCTTCATAAGCATTTGGTAAAAGAGCGTTCATAACGTCTTGGTAAAGTGACTCTTCACCAAATTTTTTGTCGAAGATAGGGCGTGGAAGGTGACCTTTACGGAAACCTGGAACATTAAGAGATTTCTTCACTGAGTTGAAGACACGGTCCAATTCTGGTTTGATTTGGTCTTGAGAGATAGTGAAAGTCAAGACACCACGGTTTGTTTCTTTGTTTTCAAATGATACAGACATTCTGTCATTTCTCCTTAAAATTTTTTAAATACAGTCTATTATAACATAAATGGGTGACTTTTTTCAAGTAATGAATGCGCTTTTCAATCAACGCTAGAGGTACTTGCTTGCTTCTTTGATACTAAGGTCAGCCATTCTTTCCTTGTTTTTCTCAATGAAGCCTGCTACCCAAGTTGGATTGGTTTTGGAGTAGTCTCTTAGAGCCCAGCCAATGGCTTTATTGATAAAGAATTCTGTTTGGTTCAAATTATGAAGCAGAATCTTTTCCATTAATTGAACATTGGTCTTCTCTTTTCTTAACAACTGGTGATCAATAGCGACACGTCTCAGCTAGATATTATCTGATAGGCTCCATTTTAAGATTATTTCTTCTAGTTCAGGGTGGTCATACACCAAACTCCCTACTACTCGATCTAGGATATCTACGGTATCCCACCAGGATTTTGTGACGACTAACCGCTCAAGCTTAGGTAAATCGTTCTCCGTTAGATAAGACTGCATTGCTTTCAAATAATTAGCAGCCACATATTGGTATTCTCTAGGCTCCCTTCTCCAGCAAGTATCTACAAAATTCCAGTCGATAATCTTTGTTTTTTTCGCTTTTGGAAAGTATTTTTTATAGAGTGCATTTCTTTCAGGAGCCGCAATACCTAGGAAGAAAAACTGATGGCGCATATAGGCTTCCATAGGCCCTGCTTTTTTAAATCTTTTGCTGCTTCTAGCTCAACAAGTAAATCTGTTAGACTCATCTAAAACTCCTCATGCCCTACCAAGTGGTGCTGAAAGGCATAGACAGCCGCCTGGGTACGATCGCTGACTTCAAGTTTGGCTAGGATATTGGACACATGGGTCTTGACCGTCTTGAGAGAGATAAAAAGTTCGTCTGCGATACGCTGATTTTCGTAGCCCTTGGCGATGAGTTGGAGAACATCTCGCTCACGCGCAGTCAGGTCCTCATGTAGTTCTATGTGATTGCGGTGGTATTCAACTTTTTTGCTGACCTCTTGCTCAATGGCCAACTCCCCAGCAGCCACCTTACGGACAGCATGGAGCAGTTCGTCTGCACTAGAAGTCTTAAGCATATAGCCACGAGCACCCGCATCTAAGACGGGCATAATTTTTTCATTGTCCAAGTAAGAGCTTACAATCAAAATCTTAGCTTCAGGCCATTCTTTGAGGATGGCCAAGGTCGCATCAATCCCATTCATCTCAGGCATGACGATATCCATGACAATAACATCCGGACGCAATTCCAATGCCAACTCAATACCTTGAGATCCGTTGGACGCCTCACCCACAACTTCTACATCATCTTGGAGGTCAAAGTAGCTTTTCAAGCCCAATCGAACCATTTCGTGGTCATCTACTAGTAAAATTTTCATCTTTACTCCTTTATCATTCCTTATCGAGCAGGGGAATACGGATATCAACTGCCAGCCCTTGCTTGGGAGCTGTTAATAACTGAACCGTCCCTGCCATATCTTCAACCCGCTCTTTGATATTGCGTAGTCCATAACTCAAGTCATCTAAACTCCCCAACTGGAAACCAATCCCATTATCCACCACCTTCAGTTGCAATTCAAAATCTGTCTGATAGAGATAGACATCCAAACAAGAGGCCTGAGCATGACGGAGGGTATTGCTGATTAACTCTTGCAGGATACGGAAGATATGCTCCTCGATTTTCTTAGGTAGTTTCGTCACATTCTGCTTGAGACTAACCTTGAGATCACTCTTGTCCTCAAGCTCTTTTAGGAGGATTTGAATCCCTTCTATCAAGCTCTTCTGCTCCAGTTCAACTGGTCGCAAATGCAAGAGCAAGACTCGCAAATCCTTCTGGGCGGTTTCTAAAATAGCTGTGACACTCTGCAACTGGGTCTGCATCTTTTCTCTATCCAATTTTAAAGTCTGCTGGCTGACACCTGACAAAATCATGTGAGCCGCAAACAACTCCTGACTGACCGTATCATGCAAATCCCGAGCAATTCGCTTCCGTTCTTTCTCGATGATTTCCTCTTCCCGAGAAAGGCTGTGATTTTCAGCCTTTTGAAGCGCTTCTGTCAAAAGGTTAAGTTTACCTGACAAGGACTTGAAACTGGCATCCAAATCCGGATCTGCAACCCGAACCACTTCTTGCCCTGCCAACAAACGCTTGAGATTAGCCTGCATCTTTCTTAGAGAAAGCTCTTCAACACCTCGCCAAAACAGGGCTAAGAGAAAGGTCATTGACATGCTGAATACCAACAACAAAAAGACAAATTTTTCTGTTTTTTCGACATCGTGCAAGAAAGTAGACCAGTCAAAGTCAAGGATTTCCAGCAAGCTGTGGGAGAAAAATAAGACAAACAGGATGGAGGTGAGAGCAATGATTACATAAGCTTGTTTTTTCATCCTCTAACCACCTCAACATCTCCAATCATAGTGGTCAAGAAAATCTTGACACTCTTGTTACTCTTAAGATAGTCTATTGTTTCTTGATGATAGTGTTCATTTCGGAGGGCTCGCTTGGGCTGATTGAAAAAAGTCAAATCACCATAGAGACAGTTAACGCTGAGACTGACTTCCACATCTACAGGTACAATGATTTTGGTCGTTCCTACCATCTTTCTGAGAATAATGACATTGTCATGATTCGTTAGGATGACCCTCTCCAGATGAATAGTATCCTTGCCCATGAGACGAAAGAGATTGATATCATCAAACTGGCAAGTCTGGTAGCTTGAAAAATGGTGGAGATTTCCAAACCAACGATTTTTCTCCTTCTTAACAGTCACAACCTCTTCAAAAACCAAATTTGTCTGCTCTTTTTCTTGGTTCATCATCGGATAAAGAAGAAAGAGGCTATAGATGACCGCAACAAAAATAGCTAGAATCACAAAAGGATTGAGCATGACGATGAAAAAGAAGAGAATGGTTGCCACCACTAAAAGAAGATTATTGCCCTCTTTACCAGTGTAATAGCGAATCAAAAGCAAAAAGAGGAATAAAATCAGCAGAAAACGCGAAAAATGCTCTGATACCATCAAAATCAGAGCTCCTGTCAAAAGACAGGCTTCGATAAATAAAAAGATTTTAAATTTTCTCATAGGTTCATCCTCTCCCTTCTATTTTATCACAATTCAAAAAAGTCACCTCAGTCTAAAGATGGAAAAAAGGCGGTGGTTACGCCTTTTTCATCTGATCCTTTGCTTCTTTTAATTTTCCATAAAGAAGATAGTCTACTTTTTGCAGATCTGCTATGGTGGCACAATTAAGAGCACACATAATCAAGCGTAGATCTGCTTTCCAGCCTTGGACAATGCCAATCACTTCTTCAACTGTGTAGGTTTCAATCAATTCCAGAAATGTTCGAGACAGTCCTACAGCCTTGGCACCAAAGACCAAACACTTAATCATATCCAGCGGATTCCGAACGCCTCCACTGACCAAGAGTTCGACCTTGTCTTTCCAGTCTTGGGCATTGATAAGGGCCTGCATAGTAGACTGACCCCATTGATTGAGGTAGTCACGTTGACCACTGCGACGATTTTCAATATAGGCAAAACTGGTACCACCACGACCTGATAGATCCACTGTACGAACACCCAATTCATAGACTCTTTCGATGGTCTTCACATCCATCCCAAAGCCCACTTCCTTGAGGACAATCGGAACGGGGATTTGCTTGCTATAGTCTGCTAGATGCGATTGCCAGTTTCTAAACGTTCTTTCTCCCTCAGGCATGAGCAATTCCTGCATGACATTAACATGCACTTGCAGGAGAAGAGGATTCATCTCTGCTACAGTCTGCAGTCCCAACTCAACAGGCTTGTCCAATCCAATATTGGTTCCAAGGAGGAGATTTGGATGACTAGATCTGACAGAAAATGAATCATCTGTAGGATCCTTTAGGGCTGCGCTATAAGAACCCGTTACAAATAAAATTCCACAGGTTTCTGCCACTTGAGCCAACTTTTGATTGATTTCTCTTCCCTTATCACTTCCACCCGTCATAGCATTGATATAAAAAGGAAAGTCCCACTTTCGACCAGCAAACTCTGTCGACAGATCGATTTCATCCAGGTCGTAAAGAGGCAAGGAAGAATGAATCAACTCCACCTCATCAAAGCTATTATAGGAACTTTTCTGCTCAAGGGCATAGCGGATGTGCTCATCCTTACGATTTGTCGTCATGTCCTATCCTTTCTTGGTATAAGAGCTCAATCCCCAGATCGGCCCAACGGTTTTTTAGGGTTTCAGTTGATTGCACATCAAAACTCAAGGCAATACCACAATCACCACCACCAGCACCACTACTCTTGGCAACAGCCTGCAAATCTTGACTGACTTCTTTCAACTGTCTAAGCGAAGGCGTGTAAATATCTGCGCTCAAGCTTTCTAAGAGCTTACTGGCTACTTCTACTTGCTCGATAATTTTTTCTGATTTCCCCTGTTCCAAGGCTTCTACTAAAGTAACTACCATTTCTTTTGAGGAACTTAAAAAATTCTGATTGATGTTTTGCTTGATTTGCTTGACCATATCACTTGATACGGCCACTTCCTTGGTCCATCCCACTAGGAAATCACATTCTAGAGCTGGTTGCACTTGTGAGATGGAAAATCCCCAATCACGCTCCAAAACTGTCGCCAAGTTTTCTTCTTTCAGCCAAGCAGCCACCTTCTGGCGATCAAACGACTGGTAGAGAACCAAATCCTCTGCCACAATACAGGCAAGGTCTCCCATGGAACCATTGTCGCCTCGCTTGAGCAAGACAGCACTAGCCAGCTTGAATAAGAGATCTTGATTAACCGAAAGATCATATAGTGCCAGCAAGGCCTTGATGACTAAAACAACGACACTACCGCTAGAACCCAGACCAAACTTTTTCCCTTCCCGTTCCATTTTTCCTCGGATTTCCAAAGAAAAAGGTCGCAAGGTCTGCCCACGATAAACGAGGAAATTTTCCACTAAAGCAATCGTTTCTTGAATCAAACTGTAGTCAGGATTTGGTGTCAAATCCACTGCGAAATCAAACATATCTGAGTAGATACGGTAACTATCAGAAAAAGCAATCTCCCCCTTCATATAGATGGGGATGGCCTTTATCAAGGCCAACTGCCCTGGCTCTAAAATAGCATATTCGCCTGCCCAATAGAGCTTTCCGCAAGTTTTAACAGCAATCATCTTGGCTCAAATCCTTTGTTTTTGACACAATCAAGCGGTAACGCTGACTGAAGATTTCAGATAAATGCTCCAAGTCTTTCTCCTGACAAAGAACTTTGACATTGGGACCAGCATCCATAGTAAAGTAGCAGGCTTCTCCTTTCTCACGAAGCTGGCGGACAAAGTCCATGGCTTCATAAGATGCATCCGTCAGATAAGAAAAGGCTGGTGATGCTGTTTTGGTCGTAGCATGCATAGCCAGGGCATTTTCCTCCGTTAATTCCCCAACCTTGGCAAAGTCATTTTCCTTGAGATAAACCAGCATATCCTGATAATCCTTCTCAGACTGACGCACCCAGTCATCAAAGGTCGTCGAGGTTTCCACACAAAGTTTCATCCCGTCACGGCTAGAGATTGGTTTTTTCTTGTCTTCTAGCACCAACATAATCATAGCTAGTTTCAAGTCTGTCTCGACAGGGTAAATTTCCCCGCTATCCTTGTCCCAGGCACCTAATGGTCCATAAAAACTCCGAGAGGAAGACCCTGAGGCAAACTTCGCTTCCTGCGCTAACTGACTTCTATCCAATCCAAGCTGAAAATAAGCATTACAAGCCTTGACCAAGGCAGACAAACCACTAGAACTTGATGACAAGCCCGCTGCCGTAGGCATATTATTTTGAGTATCAATTCGAACAAAGCCCTCACCAGCTGGACGGTAACGGTCAATAATCTTGCTCATCTTGGCATGCTCCGCCTCATTCTGTAGCTGACCATTGATATAAAAGGCATCAGCTGTCGCATCCGTCGGTAGAGATGACAAAGTCGTCTCCGTATACATATTCTCCAAAGTCAGAGAGATACTGCTAGTAGCAGGCACCATCTCTTTTTCTTTTTTCTTTCCCCAATATTTGATAATAGCAATATTTGCGTAAGAACATACTGTTACAGGCTCTCTATCCATGTCTGAACAGCTCCTTTCTCTTCTAATTTTTCTGCTAGCTCTTGAGCTTGTGTCAAATCGGCTGCCAAGGCTATGATACAGCCTCCTAGCCCACCACCGCTCATCTTGGACCCCAGAGCACCATGGCTAAGAGCCGTTTCAACTAGAGAATCTGCCTCAGGGCTACTGACACCAATTTCTTTTAGATGTAAATGCGCTTGACTAAGGATTTGTCCCAGCCCTTCAGCATTTTTTCGTGAAATCGCATCCTCTGCCTGCTGGGTCAATTCTCCCAAGGCATGCAAAAACGGCAGGGCATCCTTGCCCTTGTTTTGAACCACTTGGATGGCTTCACGAGTATGACCATAAACACCGGTATCGGCAATCACCAAATAGGCGGATAAATCCATCTCAAGTTCTGTAAATCCTACGTTCTTAATAAAGCGAATAGGCTGGTCACTGAGACAGGTCTTGGCATCCAAACCACTTGGATTCATATGGGCAATCATCTCCGCCCGATTGACCAAGATTTCTAATACATCATGAGGCAGATTTGCCTGATAGTAGTCAAATACCGCACGAATGGCCGCTATGCTGATAGCAGCTGACGAACCCATTCCCCGTTTTTCAGGGATAGCCGAGTCAATCTCACAGCGAATGCAGGCTTCTTTGATATTCAAATACTCCAGAGAAGCATAAACTGCCATGGACAAGGTATCCTCCTCATAGAGGCGCCAAGGACTTTCTGCAGGAACTACTTTACAAGTCACCTCCACCTCCAAAAGAGGCAAGGAAATAGCAGGATAGCCGTAAACGACCGCATGCTCCCCTATTAAAATAATCTTACTATGTGCCTGACCGACACCAACCTTTTTTGTCATGTTATCCTTTTACTAGACGAAAAAGCCGTCTCATTTTTTCATACAAGTGTTTATTCTTTCCTATCTATTTTATTATATTTTCACAAAAAAAGCGATTGTTTCCTTCACAATCGCCTCTTTCATTACTGAATCCATTCGCCATTATAGTTGACAGAATAGCCATCTACGGTCGTATTCACTGTCAAAGCACCTGAGCTATAAGCGTAGTACCATTTACTACCGACCTGGAACCAACCAGTTGCCATAGCTCCTGATGAACGGAGATAGTACCACTTGTTACCAAGGTTTTGCCAACCAGTTTTCATATCACCATTTTGCCGGTCTAAGTAATACCAAGTTGAGCCTTCCTGATACCAACCCGTCGCCATGGCTCCCGATGAACGGAGATAGTACCACTTATTGCCAAGTTGTTTCCAACCCGTTTGCATTGTAGCAGTTGTTGGATCTAGATAGTACCAAGTTGAGTTATCATTGGTCCAACCACGCACTAGCTCCCCAACCGTCAAACTGTCGATACGAGCATCAAAGCCACTATCCTTCTGTAAATAATACCAATGTCCTTCGTCAAAAATCCAACCAGTTTTTAAAGTATGATAACTACGTTGATCTTCAAAATAATAGACTCGTTTCTCTGCTGGACTATCATATTGTTCCCCATGATATTTGTTGGTATTTGTAGCAGTTTTTGCTTCTAAAACTTGCTTGCCAACAAATTCTTGTAGGACCCCATCTTGATTAAAGTAATACCATCTTGGCATTGGCATAAATTCTAATCTTAAACCATTTGGGTAAGGACCAATTGTACTACCTTTAGACGGAAACGGGATATATTGCCAGCCAACAACCATCTCTCCTGATACATGATCAAAATAATAGTACTTGCCATCAATCACTCGCCAAGCCTTTTCTTTGATGTCCCCCTTCTTGTAGTAGGTTCTACCATTTTCTTGGACAAATTGCCAACCTTCTGAATCAGCATCATCCGCCAATACTGCCTTTGTTACCAGTAAGCTAAAGAAAAAAACTGCTAATGCAATTTGCATCAATTTTTTTATTATTTTCATTAGACCTATCCTCCATAGCTGATTATAGCAAAGACCCAATCGTATGTCAATATATAGAAAAACCTCAAAAAAAGCAGTCACATAACTGCAACTGCTTTCTATTCTTGCATAGTGTAACCAACACCACGAACGGTTTTAATGTAGCTTTTTTGACCTTTTACATCAAGCTTGCTACGTAGATAACGGATATAGACATCCACGATATTTGTTTCGGTCGCACTTTCATACTTCCAGACACTTTCCAACAACTGCTCACGAGTCAGAACTTTCTTGCTCCCCATAAGAGTAGCCAAAAGGTCATACTCACGGCGCGTCAGAGCAATCATTTCCTCGCCACGATAAACGGTATGATGTTCTACATCCATACGCAGATTGCGGTAAGACGTTGGAACCTTCATCTGACTGCAGTGTTGGTCGATGAAGTCCCGACCTCGGAAAATCGCTGAAATACGAGCTACCAGATTCTCAATAATAACTGGCTTATAGATGTAAGAAACGGCAAAGCGTTGGATTGTCTCTAGCTGGTCTTGCAATTCTTCGCGATGGTCCAAGACCATGATGACTGAGGCTGGCTTAGTCCGACTCAGCTTGTCTGCAAAATCCTGGGCTGTCATATCCCCCAGACGAGCATTCAATAAAATCAAGTCATAGTCTGTCTGAAGAGCCATGGAGAGGGCTTTTTGCCCCTCCTCAACCTGATCAACTCGGTATTGCTCTTTTTGGAGTTCCAAACTTAAAAAATGAGCTAGATTTCGTTCTTTCTCAAGTAATAAAATCCGTTTCCCCATGGCAGACCTACTTATTTTTCGTCATACCAAGAGTAGTGGAATGTTCCTTCTTTGTCTTTACGTTGGTAAGTGTGGGCACCAAAGTAGTCACGTTGCGCTTGGATCAAGTTAGCTGGAAGGTCAGCTGAACGGTAGCTATCAAAGTAAGTAATAGCTGCTGAGAAAGTTGGCACTGGCACACCAGCTTGAACAGCAAGAGCTACGATATCACGCACTGCTTGTTGATACTTAGCAGTAACATCCAAGAAGTACTCATCCAAAAGAAGGTTAGCAAGGTCTGCATCACGGTTGTAAGCATCTGTAATCTTTTGCAAGAAACGAGAACGGATGATACAGCCATCACGCCAGATAGATGCGATATCTGCAAATGGCAAGTTCCAGTTGTTTTCTTTAGAAGCTACACGCAATTGAGCAAAACCTTGTGCGTATGAAATGATTTTTGAGAAGTAAAGGGCTTGACGGATTTTTTCAATCAACTCAGCCTTGTCTCCTTCAAATTTGAAGGCAGCTGGTTTTGGAAGAACTTTGCTAGCATGTACACGTTCTTCTTTGTAAGTTGAAATGTAACGTGCAAATACTGACTCAGTAATGAGTGACAATGGCACACCAAGGTCAAGAGATGATTGGCTAGTCCATTTACCAGTTCCCTTGTTACCTGCAGCGTCAAGGATGTAGTCTACGATTGGTCCATCTTGGCCTTCATCGTCTTTACGGCTCAAGATATCAGCTGTGATTTCGATCAAGTAGCTGTCCAATTCACCCTTGTTCCACTCAGTAAAGATTTCAGACATATCTTCTGCAGAAAGGCCTAACAAGTGTTGCATCAAGTCATAGCTTTCCGCGATCAATTGCATATCACCATACTCGATACCGTTGTGGACCATCTTCACGTAGTGACCAGCTCCATCAGGGCCGATGTAAGTCACACATGGTTTGCCATCTTCTGGTGCTTTAGCTGAGATTTCTTCAAGAACATCCGCAACCAATTCGTAGGCCTCTTTTTGTCCACCAGGCATGATAGAAGGACCTTCAAGGGCACCTTTTTCACCACCAGAAACCCCAGTACCGATAAAGTTGATACCTGAGTTTGCCAATTCTTCATTACGACGGATGGTATCTTTGTAGAAAGTGTTTCCTCCGTCGATCAAGATATCACCCTTGTCAAGGTGTGGAAGAAGAGCTTGGATAGTAGCATCTGTACCAGGTCCAGCTTGAACCATCAGCATGATACGACGAGGTTTTTCGATTGAGTTTACAAAACTTTCAACGTCATAGCTTGGTACAAAGTTCTTTTCAGGATGGCAAGCAATTACATCTTCAGTTTTTTCTTTACTACGGTTGTAAATAGCAACTGTGTAACCACGAGATTCAATATTAAGGGCAAGGTTACGACCCATTACGGCCATACCAACAACACCAAAGTTAGCTTTTGTCATTTGACACTCCTCTTGTTTAATTTGTTTTATTTTATCATTTTTACTTTTGAAAAGAAAGAATTTTGTAACGACTGCTTAGTAGTCCAAGTCATCCGCATGTCCAGAACCATTTCCAACAAAGTATCCTGTCTTACAGTTAAGGGTAAAGAGATAGGTTCCATCTGGCTTGTAGAGGTTGTAATAACCATTGCCATTAACGATATTGACACGTTCAAGGATGTATTGGTTACCAGTGATATAACCACGTGAACGTGAAGTCGCTAGAATTTGTTCTAAGACACCATCCGCAAAATCCCAGGCAGAGTTATTACTATCATCAATAGCAGACTGGTTATAAGAAACACGACTCGCACTTCTTTGAACAGCCACTCCTGCACTTGATACACCCATATTGACTTCACTGCGCGTACTTCTAGTTTCGGTTGATGCAGTATTTGAGCTACTTGGACTTGTTTCACTAGCAGTATTTTCACTTGCTCGACTAGAGCTTGAGCTGCTAGTTTCACTTGAACTTGAGCTTGAAACACTTGTTTGCTGGCTCTTACCAAGACTGATAGCCTTATCTAGAACTTTATCAAGCTCCGTATTTCCAGTTTTAATATCTGTAAATTTAGCATCTGATTTAGCTTTAGCGTTAGTATCCAAGACACCATCCACAATAGCTGGCTTCTCAAATTGAGCATTTACATCTTGAATGGCCTTGATTTGAGTTGCTAGGCTATCATATTTAGATTTGGCAAGTGTATGTTCACGACTACCTTCCAGTTTATCAAGCAGTGTCTTAAGTTGACTCAGTTTATCAAACTGGCTATTTTTCAAAGCCGTTTTATTGCTATCTGTGTAGAAGGCATCATATAAATTATTGAATTCTTCTGCATCTGACTGCGTATTTGTAGTTGATTGAGAAGTCTGGATTTCCTTGGTCGAACGAGCCACTTGACGATAAACATAATAACCAGTTCCAAGAATAAGAACCACTAATGCGGCTAGAATACCGTAAAGCACCCATTTCTTCTTACTGTTTCCATCTTCATTATCTGATACTCGAGAACGTGTGAGAGCCTCTTCCGCTCCTACCAATGGTACTTCTTCAGTCTCAAATTCTTCGACAAGAGGAGCTTCTGAAACTCGTGTTAATTCTAAATCATCAAACTGATGCAATTCATCTTCTGGAGCTGGAGAAGTTACTCCCGTTTCCTCACGAAGCTCTTGAAGCAAATTATCCAGAGTCTGAGTCTCCTCTATCCCTTCTATCTCTTCTACCTCTTCTTTTTCAACTAGATCATCCTTACTAAACTGACGCGTTTCAAACTTATTTGCCTCAATTTCATCCTTATGTTGTTTCACATACTTGTCCAAGATAGAATCTCCAGGCAATACACCTGCTTCCACCTCTTCATTTTTTCGCATAGCTTCTCCAACTGTTAGCTCTTTGGCTTCATCAAAATCAAATTGCGCTTCTTGATGTTCTGCTTTATGACGATTACGTCTTTTCTTACTCATGAGTTTTCCTTTCTACTTTACTTCCTGACGTTTAACACGCTGACCGAAATATTGATACAAATCAACTTTTAAGGTTCCATTGTACAACTTACGCTTCTTATCCGCTTGACTACCGTACTTGATCTCAAAGGCTTCATCGCTAGTTAGGATAAACTTACTCCAGGTTTTTAGTGGTGCAAATACTTGACCCATTTCAGCATAAAGCTTGGTAACCCCTGCATCATCTGACAAGCGTTCACCATAAGGCGGGTTAGAGATAATCACTCCATTGATTTTATCGGAACGTAAATCCTGCACGCGCATCTGCTTAAATGTAATATCCCCTGCAACACCAGCTGCCTGAGCATTAGCTTTAGCAATTTCCACCATACGTGCATCGATATCACAGCCCATAATATCCAGTTCCAGCTCACGATCCACTTTCTTAGCTGCCTCTGTGCGAACTTCTTGAATCAAGCGATCGCTGACCCAGTTCCACTCCTCAAATGCAAAAGAGCGACGAAGTCCTGGAGCCATCTTTCTAGCAATCATAACTGCCTCAATACAGAAAGTCCCCGAACCACAGGTCGGATCAATCAAAGGCTTGTCTGGATACCAGTTAGAAAGTTGTAAAATAGCTGCCGCCATGTTTTCCTTGATAGGGGCTCCCCCTTTTTCGGTACGATAACCACGTTTAAAGAGGCTAGACCCTGTCGTATCAATCATGACAGTTGCCACATCTTTGAGAATAGAAACCTCAATCTTAAACTCAGGACCAGTTTCCATCAGAGGAACACCTTCTGGACGGGCATAGTGTTTTTGCAACTTCTTAACAACAGCCTTCTTTAAAATAGCCTGCACACTTGGCTCATTGTGAAGTTTAGATTTAACACATTTGGCTTTTGAAATCGGGAATCGAGCTCCAAGTGGTAAATAATTTTCCCAATCTAGAGCAAAAACTCCCTGAAACAACTCCTCAAAAGTCTTAGCTGGGAAAGTTCCTACGATAATCTTGATACGATCTGCTGCCCGAAGCCAGAGGTTGGTTTCGATGATGGCTTTCGCATCTCCTTGAAAACGAACACGGCCGTTTTCAACCTGACAATCGTAGCCCAACTCTCGCACTTCGCGTCCCACAACAGCCTCAAGACCCGCTGCAGCAGTAGCGATTAAATTAAATTCTTTTTTCATTTTCAGTCTTATAAGACCTTTCTATATGTCCACTTTAAAAAATGAGGTTGAGAAAGTTTTCTCAGCCCCAACCTATATGCAATTTTCTATAAGCCATGTTTTGTTCCAGAAGTGACTAGGACCACTTCCTTCGATAATCATCTGTCTACCACTATCAGCCTAGAGCTGGTAGCAGTCAGAGTACTACGTTCGTTTCCGTGTACTCCATGCCCCGACCGAAATTTGGGTTGCTAGCTTGAGGGGTTTACCGCGTTCCACTCTCTCTGTTTCCAGAAAGACTCCGTCACTGTGGCACTTTCAAGCCTACTCTGGCCTATCCAAGGACTTAGCCATTTCAACTGCCGTAACGATTTCTCGTCCCTAGGCTTATGGTTTCGCCTAGCACAAACACTACAGGCATCACAGCCTGTGCTAGCATGGACTTTCCTCATGAAAAGAAATTCTCCTCACGCGATTATCCAAAAATTGCACTTTTCAAATAAGCTCTTATAAATCAGAGTTATCCAAAATTTGTTTCCCAAATACTTCTTTCTCAAGACGATTTAGACGTTTTAAAATATCAAAATTCGTCATAGAAGTTGTTGCTGTCATTTCAAGTGGTTCTGCTTGAACCGGTGCAGATTCAGGTTTGCGAGACAATTCTTCCTTCAACTCTGCAATTTCTTGACGGAGAGACTTGACTAGGGCAGCATAAGTTTCATAGTCCTTGATGACATCGTCCAAAAATTCATCAACTTCAACCTTACTATATCCACGGACTTCACGTCCAAACTCTTGCTCAAAAATATCTTTTGCTGAAAAAATAATACTTGCCATCTCTCTCTCCATTCTCGGTTTCTAATAGTATTATTATATAAAAAAAGGCAAACAAAAATCAAGGTCAAAGCCTTACTTTTCAGAAAAATTTTCTGCTAGCTCATTTAAGTCTTCACAGGTTAGCCTTTTTATGCGATAACCTTCCTGATTTTTCATCAAGGTGTCCATAAATTTTAATTTGGTCTCATTTTCTGGGTCATAGAAAAAATAAGCTAAGTCAGTATTTTCCAGCAAAAATCGTTGGTAGTCTCGTAGTTGCCCCATATGTTCATATTTAGGATAGGCATATTTGACAAAATCGACCTGCTTAAATTGGCTAAGTTTAAGCTGATTCTCTTCATTCCAATTTTCCCCGTGTGTTTCAAAATCAAAAATGGTCGCTAGGCTAAAATCATACTCGTATTTCATTTCATTCGCGACATCCAGCACCCAAGATTCAAATCCCAAATTCCCTGTAAAGACCAGCCATTTAATCCCTTCTTCTGCTAAACTTTCTAAATCACGGCGAATGGCTTTCTTTATAATTTTTATCCTGATATCTTTTTCATTAAATAAACCCAAGTCAAAATTAGAATATCCCATAATTAAAGCTGTAGTCATTTTTACACCTTTCTTTCTATTTTTATGGTATAATAGAGTGATGTTATTGTACCAATAAGGAGAAATATGGTCAACTATCCTCATAAAATTTCATCAAAAAAAAGCCAAACATCCATTTCTCAACCAAAAAATTTCGCAAATCGAGGAATGACTTTTGAAAAGATGATTAACGCTACAAACGACTACTATATGACGCATGGTATGGCAGTTATCCATAAAAAGCCAACGCCTGTTCAGATTGTTCGAGTAGACTATCCTCAACGTAGTCGAGCCAAAATTGTAGAAGCCTACTTTAGACAAGCTTCCACAACAGATTACTCTGGCGTATATAGAGGACATTACATTGACTTTGAAGCCAAGGAAACGCGGCAAAAAAATGCTATCCCAATGAAGAACTTCCATCTTCACCAGATTCAACATATGGAACAAGTTCTAGAACAGCAGGGCATTTGCTTCGTACTGCTTCATTTTTCTTCTCGACAAGAAACTTATTTGTTGCCGGCACTTGATTTGATTCGCTTTTATCATCAAGATAAGGGTCAAAAATCAATGCCACTTGGATATATTCAAGAATACGGATATTTAGTAAAGCAAGGAGCTTTCCCTCAAATTCCCTATCTCGATATTATCAAAGAACATTTACTAGGTGGTAAAACAAGATGAATAAACAAACTATTCTGCGATTCTTAAAGTATATTGGAATTACATTTCTTACCTTATTTATCGCATTATTTCTATTAGGTGGAGGTGTCTTCCTCTACTTTGTTAGCAAGGCTCCAGCCTTATCTGAAAGTAAATTAGTTGCGACAACCTCTAGCAAGATTTATGACAACAAAAACGAACTGATTGCTGACCTTGGATCTGAACGTCGCGTAAATGCCCAAGCAAATGAAATTCCTACTGATTTGGTCAAGGCCATCGTGTCTATCGAAGACCACCGTTTCTTTGATCATAGAGGTGTTGATACCATTCGTATCATGGGGGCGGCATTGAGAAACCTCCAAGGGAAAGGAGGGCTCCAAGGGGCTTCAACCTTGACTCAGCAATTGATTAAATTAACTTATTTCTCTACTTCAACTGCTGATCAAACCTTGTCACGTAAAGCCCAAGAAGCCTGGCTAGCCGTTCAACTAGAGCAAAAAGCAACCAAGCAAGAAATCCTGACCTACTACATCAACAAAGTCTACATGTCTAACGGTAACTATGGAATGCAAACCGCAGCCGAAAATTACTATGGAAAAGACTTGAAGGATTTAAGCTTACCACAGTTAGCACTCTTGGCTGGAATGCCTCAAGCGCCAAACCAATATGACCCGTATTCCCACCCAGAAGCTGCTCTAGAGCGTCGTAACTTGGTACTTTCAGAAATGAAGGGACAGAAATATATCAGTGCAGAAGATTACGAAAAAGCTATTAATACGCCTATCACTGACGGACTTCAAAGCTTGAAGTCAGCCAATAGTTACCCAGCCTATATGGACAACTACCTCAAAGAAGTAATCGACCAAGTCGAACAAGAAACGGGCTACAACCTTCTTACCACAGGTATGGAAGTCTATACTAATGTCGACAAAAATGTTCAACAGAGACTTTGGGATGTTTACAATACAGATGAGTACGTTGCTTATCCAGATGATGAACTTCAAGTAGCTTCCACTATCGTGGATGTAACAAATGGTAAAGTCATTGCTCAGTTAGGTGCCCGTCACCAATCAAGTAATGTATCTTTCGGAATCAACCAAGCCGTTGAAACCAATCGTGACTGGGGTTCTACTATGAAACCAATCACTGACTATGCTCCCGCTTTAGAATATGGAGTCTATGACTCTACTGCTTCTATTGTACATGATGTTCCTTATAACTATCCTGGTACTGATACTCCTGTCTACAACTGGGATCATGGTTACTTTGGGAATATTACAATTCAGTATGCACTCCAACAATCACGAAATGTCACAGCCGTTGAGACTTTGAATAAGGTCGGTCTAGATAGATCTAAAACCTTCCTTAATGGTCTTGGTATCGACTATCCAAGCATGCATTATGCAAACGCCATTTCAAGTAACACAACTGAATCCAACAAACAGTACGGTGCAAGTAGTGAAAAAATGGCTGCTGCTTATGCCGCCTTTGCTAATGGTGGTATTTACCACAAACCAATGTATATCAATAAAATCGTCTTCAGTGATGGTAGTGAAAAAGAATTTTCTGATGCTGGTACACGAGCTATGAAAGAAACTACTGCCTATATGATGACCGAAATGATGAAAACTGTTTTAGCTTACGGAACCGGACGTGGTGCTTACCTACCATGGCTTCCACAAGCAGGTAAGACAGGTACTTCTAACTATACTGATGACGAAATTGAAAAGTATATCAAGAACACTGGCTACGTAGCTCCAGATGAAATGTTTGTAGGTTATACTCGTAAGTATTCTATGGCTGTATGGACTGGTTACTCAAATCGTTTAACTCCAATCGTTGGAGATGGTTTCCTAGTTGCTGCTAAGGTTTATCGCTCAATGATATCGTATCTATCAGAAGATGACCAACCTGGAGATTGGACGATGCCAGACGGCCTGTTCCGAAATGGAGAATTCGTCTTCCAGAACAACGCAAAGAACACATGGAATAATTCAGCAACACAACAAACACAAACGGTAGAAACTCCAAGCACAACAGCTGAAAGTTCAACTACACAGGCAAGTACGACGGTTGGTCAACAACCAAATAATGCCCCAGCAACTGATCCTAACCAAGGACAAGCTGGTCAGGCTGTTCAACCGACACAACCAGTACAACCAACGCCACAAAATCCACAAGTTCAACAACCACAACAGTGAGATGAAAGAAAATCCTGAGAATAAAAACTCAGGATTTTTTCTACAAAAAAATTAGCTTGATAATCTTTGAAAGTGAGGATAGGTTTCAATTCGTTTTCGATAAACCAAAAGAAGTTAGCGAATAACTAACTTCTTTTTATCTTATTTCACATGTTTTGCAAGTTCTTCTTGCGCTTTTTTATTGGATTCTTCTTTTTCTTTCATCCATTTATCTTGAGCTTTTTGGTATTCATCCACAGTGACTGCCTTGTCTTGAAGTTCCAAGTATTTGTATAGGAGCGGATCGCTTGTCCCCTTGTTACCAGAGAAGGCAAACGGCATCGTAAATGGTACCATCTTAGACAAGATTGGGCGACCAGTGAGTGATGTTGTTGGAATAATCAAGGCACTATCTGTCAACCAAGCTTGGGCTGTAGCATACTTATCATAACGTTTTGCTACATCTATTGTCTCATTTCCAGCTTCAGTTACCAATTTCTCATAGTCGTTCAGACCAACCTTCTTAGCTGCAGCATTATCTGTACCAGAATCAAAGCCAAAGTAGGTTTTAGTGTTTTCACCAACTGATGGTTTGATAATATCGAGGTAAGTAGATGGATCCGCAAAGTCTGGAGACCAACCAACATTATCTGAAATATCCCAATCTTCCCCAGCTGCTGTTTCAGCAAAGTAGGTAATATTCAAGACTTCATCTTTTTGTAGTTGTTGAATATCAATTACGACATTATCTGTACCCAAGGTTTCTTCAACCGATTGTTTGAAAGATTGAACACGTTGAACTTTTGTAGTTGCTGTCTGGTCAACTGGCATATCCAAATGAATTGGGAAGGTCACGCCTTCTACCTGTAAAGCTGACTTAGCCTTCGCAAATTCGGCCTTGGCTTTTTCTGGATTGTAGAGACCATCTTGGGCATCGGCCAGATTAACATCCTTCCATTCATCCCCATAGGTTACTAATTTTTCTTTGACCATATCGCCAAAGTTTTTCCCATCTGCTTGAACAAATGTTGGTGGCACAAAGAGATTACGCAAAATTTTGCTTGCACCACTGGCACCGTTCACTTGTGAAGCATAGGCCGTACGATCAAAACCAAAGGCAATAGCCTGACGGAAATCCTTGTTTAAGAGAGCCTTTTTAGTAGATGTCTTTTGTTCGTCGCTAGTCTTAGAAGTATATTTATAGGACTGACGATCAATATTTGTACCAACTAGATAAGTCGTAGAGTCTTGTTGGGTATAGACAATATTGTCCTTCATCGTTTTTTCAAGTTCTGCAAAACTTGCATTTGTAGGATAAAGTCTGGCTGCTGTAAGACTACCATCTTTAAAGTTTTCTGCAGGTTTGCTGGTATCTTGACCATCCCAGAATGACAATTTTATCTTATCAACATGAACATTATCTTTATCCCAGTAGTTAGGGTTTTTTGCAAATTCAACGGAAGATTTAGCCACAAGAGATTTTAACAAATAAGGACCATTATACAAGATACTGCTTGGATCTGTCGCTTTAGCAAAATCATCCCCTTTTGAGTTCAAAAACTCTTCATTAACTGGTGCCAAGACACCCATTGTTGTTTTAGAATTCCAAAAACTTTCAGGTTTGTTCAAAGTGTATTGGACTGTTTGATCGTCAAGGGCTTTAATTCCAACTTGAGAAAAATCTTTATTTTCCCCTTTAGCATAAGCATCCAGACCCTTGATTGAATCTTGTACCAAGTAAAGAGCTTGTGATTTCTTATCTGTTGCATATTTAAGACCTGTTACAAAGTCTTGAGCCTTGACAGGAGCATATTCTTCACCTTCAGATGTGTACCACTTGGCATCCTGACGAATCTTATAAGTGTAGGTCAAACCATCTTTAGAAACTGACCAGTCCTCTGCCATAGAGGGAACAAGATTCCCATAACGGTCATTTTCAAGCAATCCATCAATGACGTTACTAGTAATGTTTGAAGTAGCTGCCTTGCTGGTTGTCAAATAGTTGAGATTATCTGGGTCTGTCTCGTAAGTAAATGCGAAAGTCTGCTCACCTTTAGTAGCAGAACCACCAGAACAAGCCGCTAAGACACCAGCTGCTAATAAAGTGACTCCCGCAAGAGCCAATACTTTCCTTGTTTTCATAGTATTCTCCTTTGTTTTTCTATCCATTATAGACCCTTTTTAAAGTCCTGTCAATAGAATTTTCTGAATTTTAGAAAATTATTTTTTAAACAACAGATTTGCAAAAATATGAATAATATCAAAAATACCTCAACTACATTAGGTAGTCAAGGAATTATTGATCACATTTGTAAATAGCATCTAGTAACAGTTCTAGGTGTTTAATCTAACTCATTTTTTACGCACTGCAAAGCTGTTGTCATGAGAATATTATATCTATTATTTTCCTGGGGAGTTCATTAACGACCAAGATTCAAATTAGTTAATATCACTTTTTACTTCTTGTTTATAAAATTCTTTCAAGGCATCTTGCCAAGTTGGAATAACAAATCCAGTAGCTTTAGCTTTGGTCAGGCTCATTGTTGAGTTTAACGGACGTTTAGCTTTTGCTGGAAATTGACTTGAATCTACTGGCTTGATTTCCACATCTGTATCTTTCAAAATTTCAACTGCAAAATCATACCAAGTTGTATCTTCTGTCGCATCATTTGATAAATGATAATAACCAAATTCCTTGCAATTTTCAGCTAGATAAGTCATAAATTCAGCCAAGGTACGAGTCCAAGTTGGACGACCGTGCTGGTCATTTACAACTGTTAAAGTCTTATGAGTTTTTGCAAGATTTTGCATCGTGAAAACAAAGTTTTTACCATAATTTCCAAATACCCAGGCAGTGCGGATAATATAGAAATTAGACACATGTTTCTCAACTAACTCTTCTCCCATGCGCTTTGTACGTCCATATTCTGTCTGTGGATCTGGTCGGTCATCAACTTCCCACTCTTGTCCAACTGGTTTCTTACCATCAAAAACATAATCTGTAGAGATGTAAACTAGAGTTGCACCATGCTTTTCAGATGCTTTTGCGACATTTTCTGTCCCCGTAACATTGATAGCAAAGTCTAATTCTTTCCCTTCATCCTCTGCTGCATCAACAGCGGTGTAGGCAGCACAGTGGTATACTAAAGTCGGTTTAACTTCTTCGAAAACTTTCTCAACCATTTCTTCATTTGTAATATCCATCTCAGCCACATCTACTGCTACGTATTCTTCATTACGCTCATCTAATAAATAACGAAGTTCAGTTCCTAATTGGCCTTTTGCTCCTGTAATTAAAATCATCTCTATACCTTTCAACTTTGTAACTCTTCCCAATATAGCAATAAAAAGCAGCGATTTCCTGCTTTTTATAATTGGATAATCTCCTGAGTTTTAGCATAATTTGCTTCAACAGCTTCTTTCTCTGCTTTCCACCAGTCTTGGTTGTCTGTGTACCACTTGATGGTCTCTTTGAGACCTGCTTCAAAGTTAGTAAACTCTGGTTTCCATCCTAGTTCATCACGAAGTTTGCTGGCATCGATGGCATAGCGGAGGTCGTGACCAGCTCGATCTGTCACGTGGTCATAAGCGTCAGCAGATTGTCCCATTTCCTTAAGGATAAGTTCCAAAACTTCCTTATTGTTCTTCTCCCCATCAGCTCCAATCAAGTAGGTTTCACCGATTTGACCTTTTGTCAAGATTGTCCAAACTCCTGAAGAATGGTCATTGGTATGAATCCAGTCACGAACATTCTTACCTTCACCATAAAGTTTTGGCTTAATTCCAATTAGGATGTTGGTAATCTGACGTGGGATGAATTTTTCAATGTGTTGATAAGGACCGTAGTTATTTGAACAGTTGGAAATCGTTGCCTTGACACCAAATGATCGTACCCAGGCTTTTACAATCAAGTCTGAAGCGGCCTTGGTTGATGAGTATGGAGAGCTAGGATTGTATTTGGTATCAGCAGTAAATTTCTCACCTGGACCTTCACCATTTCCTGGCAAATCCTCACGAAGAGGGAGATCCCCATAAACTTCATCTGTAGACACATGGTGGAAGCGAATATTATATTTGCGAGCTGCTTCCAAAAGAGTATAGGTTCCGATGAAGTTAGTATGTATAAACGGTGATGGATCATTCAGTGAATTGTCATTGTGACTTTCCGCTGCATAATGAACGATAGCATCTGCTTGAACAGCCAACTTGTCTACCAACTCCGCATCAGCAATATCTCCAACAACCAACTCAACACGATCACCTAAAATTTCTTCAATATTAGCGCGATTTCCAGCATAAGTCAACTTGTCTAATACTGTCACGTGAACATCTGGAAAGTTCTTGTAAACATAATGAACAAAGTTAGAACCGATAAAACCTGCTCCACCTGTCACGATAATTTTTTTGTATTCAGTCATAGTCTTTCCTTTTTTACAAATCTTCTTTTTTCAAAGGTTTTACATCCTTAAGTAGTGGATGATTTTTATCTGCTTCTGAAACCTCTGCTTCAGAAAGATTGGCCCACTCAATTCCTAATTCTGGATCTGCATAATTGACAAAGGCATATTTAGGTTTCAAATCTAATGCCCAATAATCGTTGACCAGATAGCTATAAGAGACTGTATCTGATAGAACCTGAAATCCATTAGCCACACCACGGGGAACAAAGATACCCTTACTTGCATCAATTACTGTTTGATAGGTATTTCCGAAAGTTTCACCCTCGCGTAGATCAACCCAAGAACCCAGAACCTTCCCACCATCTGCTACAGAAATGTACTTATCCCAAGGTTCTGCGTGTAGACCACGGAGAACATTTTTACGTGAGAAGGATACATTGTTTTGTAATTTTCCTTCTGTAAAGAAATACTCTGGGAAACCAAGAGGGAGCATTTTTTCCTTTTGGAAATTTTCTTTGAACCAACCACGATTATCTCCATGAACGGGAATATCGAACTCCAGCATACCTGGAATAGCTTCGACCTTACGAACCGCAAGCGTCTTACCGAAAAAATTATCTGTCATCTATGCTTCTCCAATCAAACGGAGCAAATATTGTCCGTATTCATTTTTCTTAAGAGGTTGCGCCAACTTTAATACATCCTCACGGCTGATATAACCCATACGATAAGCAATTTCTTCTAAGTTTGCCACTTGAACATTTTGCATCCGTTGCACTGTCTCAATGTACTGTGACGCCTCTAATAAACTTTCATGAGTTCCAGTATCTAACCAAGCAAAACCACGCCCCATTAGCTCAACTGATAAGTCTCCACGTTCTAGATATGCTTTGTTTACGTCTGTAATTTCCAATTCACCACGAGGGCTTGGTTTAATATTTTTTGAAATTTCTACAACATCATTATCATAGAAATAAAGGCCGGTCACTGCATAATTGGAACGAGGATGTTCTGGTTTTTCCTCAATAGAAACAGCATTCATCTCCTCATCAAATTCCACAACACCAAATCTTTCAGGATCCTTAACTTGATATCCAAAAACAGTTGCACCTTTCTCCTTATTAGCAGCCTTCTGAAGCATTTTAGATAGACCAGGACCATAGTAAATATTATCTCCTAAAATTAGGGCGACACTGTCATTTCCAATAAATTTTTCACCGATAATGAAGGCCTGGGCCAATCCATCTGGACTAGGTTGTTCCGCATAAGAAAGATTAATTCCCAACTCCGAACCATCTTGAAGCAGCTCTTTAAAACGAGGTAAATCATGAGGAGTAGAGATAATTAAAATATCTTTGATACCAGCTAACATGAGTGTCGATAGAGGATAATAAATCATGGGTTTATCATAAACCGGCATCAGTTGTTTGGATATAGCACGAGTCAAAGGATACAAGCGAGTTCCTGAACCTCCTGCAAGGATAATACCTTTCATAATCGAACTACCTTTCTATATTAAATTAGAATTTTTCTAATTAGTAATCAGAAACAAATGATACATTACTTAGTGAATTTAAACTAATTATTTAGTTAGTTTCTCTAAAGCTGTTTTCAAATAATATCCTGATCTTATATTATTTCCTACCTTTTGTGCATTTTCTACTAACTCTTGATATTCTTCTTCCGAAATATTATTGATTGTTTCTTGTATGTCAAACAACGAATCAACTGTGATACCACAATTATTCTTTAAGACAAAATGAGACAAAGCAGATTCCTTCCAAACAATGATAGGGAAACCAGAAGCCAAATAAAGTGACGCTTTATGAGAATTGTTATAGCGTAGATACTCTCCAAAAAATCCACTACAAGTCTCAGAACTGTCACCATCCCAAACTAAACCAAAACTTCCTTCCAATACTGATGGAAGTTCATCTGGAAGAAATGAACCAAAGTAGGTTTCATTAGATAACTTCCTAGACTCATCAAATCCAACACCATATAAATTAAATTGTGGTTCTATAGGTAATGAGTACAGATATGCTGCTTTATCTTGTGATAAATTTCCTGCAACAATTATTGGTTGTTCTTTTCTTAAACTAGTTTTTTCTATAAAATCTGGAATTAAATAATCAAAGATTTCTAAATTAGTAATTTTTTCTCCAAGAACTCCTTTATTGACTAATACTCCTTTCATTACTTTATTATGAGCAATAATACCATTTACATAATGTAAAGAAGATCCCTCCGTAACTTTCATACGTAATTTCATTCTAAAAGGTAATGTTTCATCATTTACAAAACGTAAAGTTTCTAAATCATGAATCAGAAAATAGGTTTTAACTCCTTTTTTTCTAAGGGATTTTAGTAAATTACTAAATAGTAAGGAATGGTGTAATAATGGAAATTGGATAACAATCTCATCGCCTCTTTTTAAAAATTTGAATGCTTTTGATAGTGCTTGATATTTATGTATCTGTGCCTTGAGTACATTCATTTTATACCAATCATCAACCAATACTCTTAAAGGGATATATCCCAACTCATTTAACACAGTTTCAACATCATTACGTGCCTTATTGCCAGCATTTTTTTGGTTAACATCATTTAAAAATTCTTCTTTTAAGTAGTATTTCATATTTTACCTTTCATTTTTCAAAAGATGACTTTTCTGGATAGCGTTCTTCTAATAATTTTTTGAAAAGTATAATATTTCTTTCATCAATATTAATACTATCATTCACACATAGTAGTTTTCGCTTCTTATTTCCAAAAATTTTCTTCAGCTTATCAATTTGATTTAGCTCAATTGATTCACCCATATTTTTTGAAATTGGATAAAACTCATTACTTTCAATCTGCCAGTGCTGACAAATATACTGATTCACATCCACCCCATAATTTCTGAATTGATTCCGTGACGTTCTATCCAATACCTCCGACTCGATTTTCCAAAGATGAGCTAAAGTACTCTTTTTCATTGGAACTGGAAGATGTTGATTTACATACCCCGTAGGGCCCCATGGAAGTAATAAGATATTCTTCAATATTAAAGCACCATATCTATAATTAAAAAATTTCCAAGGCGAAGACTTTAAGGCTTGCTTTTTGGGGAAATGACGATAAATCAATTCAACGTTATTATGATAAGTGTTTGTATACGAGGACCATGGAACTAAAGCATCGTAAACTGCTAAAAGCCTCGGTTGATTATTTTTGAAGAAATCTGAAGGCTTTACATCTTTTATCAAATACATGTCATCGTTAAAATAAATAAAATTTTCAGACAAGCCTTCAATTCTATGAAGATTTAACTCAATAGTCGCTGAATTAAAAGTTGGAAGATAGGATTCTGGAATAAATTCCTTATGTGATATAAATCTCAACTTTGGATGACTAAGGTTCAACCAGCTCGGCTTTTGACCATTCGTAATTAAATAAATATTATTGACCCACGGTGCATGTCTCTCAATCATACGAAACCAATACTGAAAAATTCCATATTCTCGATAACGCTGTTCACCATCAGCGTCTGCATTTAACGATCCCTTTTGACTAGTTACTCTTTGTTTTTCCTTAATAAAGTTAGGATCATTCCCATCTACCCATAAAACAACAATATCAATTTTATCCTTCATTATCTTTGTTAAACTCTTCCTCTACAACATGTAGGGCACGTTCAATGACCACATGCATGTCGTAGTATTTGTAGTCTGCTAAACGTCCGCAGAAAATGACCTTATCATTCTGTGCTGCTTCTTCTTGATACTTAGTAAACATAGCATTGTTTCTCTCATCATTGATTGGATAATAAGGTTCATCTCCTCGTTTCCAATCAGCTGGGTATTCACGAGTAATGACCGTTTTATCTTGTGTACCGTACTCAAAGTGTTTATGCTCAATAATACGAGTATAAGGAATTTCTCGTTCCGTATAGTTTACAACTGCATTTCCTTGATAGTTTTCTTCATCTAGAACTTCATGCTCAAAACGAAGACTACGGTATTCTAACTCACCATGTTTATAATCAAAGTATTGGTCAATCATCCCTGTAAAGACTATTTTTTCAGCAGAAGACTCTAATTCTTGACGATTGGCAAAAAAGTCAACTCCAAGTTCTACTTCCACATCCTTCAGCATATTTTCGATGATAACGTTGTACCCTCCAATTGGAATCCCTTGATAACGGTCGTTAAAATAATTATTATCAAAGGTTAAACGAACTGGTAATCGTTTAATGATAAACGGTGGAAGCTCAGTCGCAGAACGTCCCCATTGCTTTTCAGTATATCCTTTAATCAACTTTTCATAAATATCTGGACCGATCAATTTGATGGCCTGTTCTTCCAAGTTTTTAGGTTCAACGTCCTTCATATGAGCCGTTTGATCAGCAATCTTATTTTTGACTTCTTTAGGAGTTTTTGTCCCCCACATAGCATAGAAAGTATTCATATTGAAAGGTAGATTATAAAGGCTACCCTTATAATTAGCTACAGGCGAGTTGATATAGTTGTTAAATTCAGCAAATTGATTAACATAATCCCAGACTTTCTTATTAGAAGTATGGAAGATATGTGCACCATATTTATGAACATTAACCCCTTCTACATTCTCACAGTAGATATTCCCACCAATGTGGTCACGTTTATCAATAACTTTTACTTTTTTTCCACGCTTGGTTGCTTCATAAGCAAAAATTGCTCCAGACAAACCAGCACCAACGATTAGATAATCGTACATATTACACTCCTTTATTTTTTAATAATTGTTGTTTTAACTTACTTAAATCGATTACTTTAAAAATCAAAATCAAACTAACATAAATTATTGCTCCCAGAACAGCATATAGTCCCACATTAATCATCGCTGATACATTTAGGAATTGTTTTATAAATAGTAGGATACCATACATAACTCCAGATGAGATTATAATTTTGATTAATGAACCTATAATGGGCACCTCTCTCAAATAAGAACGAGTATAGAATAACTGTATCAACCATACTAGTACCTCTGTTAAAACAGATACAATTGCCGCACCTATATAGCCCAGCTTTGGAAGCAAGAGAAGATTTAAGCCCACACTAACAATAGCAGGAATTGTTGTTGACAGCATAAATTCTTTATTTTTATTATGAGGTATCAAAATTTGAATCCCCATAATATTGGTCCAACCAATAAAGAACATTCTAAAAATCATAATTGCTATCGCATAACGTGCCTCTTGAAAATCTTGCCCGAGGAAAAAGGTAACAAAATCATCATTTACAATTAACATTCCTGCCATAATGGGGAAAATTACCAAATTATAAATCAGAAATGACATCTCATGCATTTTGTTAACGGCTTTATGATCCCCTGATGATAAAAGATTTGAAACTCGTGGCAACATGACACTACCTAACGAAGTCACTAGTGTTAATAAAATATTAACAAGTCTCCAAGCTTGGTCATAAATACCTACATCTCTTGCTGAAGCAAGAACCCCAAGCATAGTGCTATCTAATGTCACATAGAGCGATATAGCAATCTGAGGTAAGAATAATAAGATGACTGGCTTCAAATGCCGTTTAGCATACATCAAATCGAAGTGTGGTCTCCCAATAAATTCTTTTGCTGGTAACCACATACTTAATTGTCCTAACAATTCAAAAGTAGTTAGTAAAAAAACATATAAATATAAATCGTTTGATGATCTTATGAATAGAAAAATAGAAATAACACCAGCTAATTTCACCGTAATATTTCTTACTGTAATCTTTCGAAAATTCTCTAAACCTTGAAATAACCATGAAATATCTAAAGCTTTAGAAATCAAACTAAAACCTAAAATATAAGCCACAGGATTTTTCATAGTAGGTAAAATAAGACATAATACAACATACAGCACAAAAGAAAAAATAGCTGCCCCTAGCTGTAGAGTATAAATGCCCCAAAAATTCCTACAAATATCTTTCTTATTACTTGAGATTTCCTTGGTAGCATAGTTAGCTACTCCTAAGCTAGCTAGCAAAAGAAAATAGGTAACAATAGAGCTGAAGAAGCTATAGGTTCCTAAAGCTTCTGATGAAAATACCCTCGTAACGTATGGAGTTGTGATGATAGGTAGTATTATGAGTAGTAACTGATAAGAAAGATTATAAGCATAATTTTTTATTATTTTCATAGTCTTACTTCTCTTTTTTCCTTATTTTGGATATCATACAAATTAGCAAAAATTGTAAACATAAAAATATTGTATCCTGGTCTTATCCAGAAAGCTTCAATCATACAGTTAATCGTAATAAGAGATAATAGGGCTAGAAATAAATATTTTTTTTGCTTATGAACTTTTTTTGAAGCAAACACATAAATCAATACTAGCAATACAACAGGAATTAATCCATAATAAAATAACATTTGGATATAAGATGAATCAACATAGTTATAACTGTGAACCGACTCGGTGGTCCCACCATAGCCAATAAACTTTACTCCAGCTTTACCAAATAAAGGTAAACCATATGTATCCAGTGCATTTTTACCTAAAAACAATCTCATACTAAACAGATTATTTAAATTCACATAGAACGAAGAAGACCATGTGAAAAAGTAGGAAACATAAAACATGAAAGCAGAAAAAATAAGAGCAAAATATGGCATTATACTGTATACTTTGAATTCTCTTTCTTTAGTATAATACATGATTATGAAAATCAAAGTTGCGGCAAGAACTGATAATGCATTTAGTCGTGCATCACAAAATTTTAATATAAAGAATGCTAAGGATAATCCCACAATCGTTCTGATAAATATGTATTTTTCTCTAAGCAAATAACCCCAAGCAATAAATAGGTAAAAACAGTGAGAAGCAAAATCAGTTGGATAGATGAAACCAAATGAATTTCTAACTACTAAACTAGATGAGCGAATTTGAGCAAATTGTAAATTAGGTACTACTCCTAAAATTGAGAGTAGAAATATTAACAAAACAATTATACCTGATACACCCACATATGTTTTCAAAACTACATCAACATCTGCTTGATATAATAGTATAATCAACAATGAATACAGAAGAAAATTGGTACCACCTGTACGTAAAAATACTATAATACTTGTCAATATCAATAAAATACTCGATATAATATAAAATGCACTAAATTTTTTTATAAATAAAAATCTAAAAATCAATAATAAAACTACACATATTAATAAAATCACGGGAATATTAGGTAGTGTCCTATTTAACATTGTAGTCGTAATAGTATCATATCCCGTAACTATAGTTAATACAAAAATCACCAAAAGGTTCTCAAATTTAATTTTTAACATAATATCCTTTTTACTGTTAGTTTTTTAAAAATTATTTAAAAACAATCTTACGTAAGACTCGATTCATTTTTAATTTTTCAATAAACAATACTGTTCTGAATTTTTTTCTGGCAAGTAACTCTATTGTCAACCTCCTAAGCAATAAAGAAAAGTTCTTGTTCTTTATTAAAACACCATAAGAACCAATGATTTGATAAGTTTCTCCTGAAAAAATGTCATCAAATTGTTCATTTTCAATAATGCTTCTTAATAATCTTACCCTATTTTTTTTTGTATCTTCTAAATTAGCAATTTGAAAGGCAGAACTTACAATAATCTTCGTTTTTATCTCTTTCAACAAAGAATAATCTTCTATATGAAATTTTTTCAATAGTTGTTTCAACTCCGCAAGCTCATTTAGTTGAATTTCAATTCTAACTGGGTTAAATACTGTTAAAGCAGAACCACTTCTACCAGCTATATAATTGTATAGACAAGGTTCAATAAATCGGATAGTTTCTAAGTGCTTGTATACTTGAAAATTAAAT
Organism: bacterium; assembly: GCA_905221155.1. GTDB lineage: Bacteria > Bacillota > Bacilli > Lactobacillales > Streptococcaceae > Streptococcus. The sequence goes on from CAJNCB010000002.1 coordinate 70,620, forward strand.
AAAGTATCTTCCCCAATGGTTTTTTTTGGAAACTCAATACCGTGCTCTAAAATGAAATCTTTTTTATAAACTCTTGACCAAACATTGTACATCATATCTGTCCTAAAGAAATCTACAAAATTATTAATAAAATCTTCATGAGTTAATATTCCTATTTTACTATATCTATGTGCGCGACAAGATATTGCGACCATATTTTTTTCTTTTACTTCATTAAAACCAAAGCATAAAACATCCCAATTATCATTTATATATGGAGCAAGCTCTATAAAAAAAGACTCTGTCAAATAGTCATCTGGATCTACAAAATATAAAAATTTCCCATTTGATAGAGCTATACCAAGGTTCCTAGCTGATGCAACTCCACTATTTTTTATATGTTTCACCTGAATATTAGAGAAGTGAGATTTGAAGTCATCACATATTTTTCCACTTGTATCAGTCGATCCATCATTGACCAATATAATTTCATAGTCTATTAAAGTATTTTGTTTAAGTATAGAATTCAAACATCTTCTTAGATAAGTTTCAACATTATAAACAGGTATTATGATACTTAACGTTACATTGTTCATCGATTTTTCATCCTTATCTTATGAAGTATGAATTCAAAAGTCCATTTTTCTTTCTTAAATTTTTTCTGAATAACCCTCTTTATATGTTCCCAGTAAATTTTGTTTTGAGTCACACTTTTGATTTCTTCAACTGATAATTTATTACCATTAACTAAACGGTTCGGAACAACATAAAATTGTTTATTTTCTACAACTTCAGGACATTCAATATTTCTTTTTTGGAAATGAACATATAGAGGTTGAGTTGTCTCTATATTTCCTTTTTTTAACTCTATAGACTCGAGCCCTTCTAAGTCTGTCCAATAATAATATCTTTGTACTTTTTTCTCACCATTACATCTAAAAGAAAAACAAGAAATATCTAAATCATGAAAGCAAGTTACTTGTAATTGATTCATTCGAGAGAGTTCAAAAAGTTTCTGAACTCCCTCTTGCTCATCAAAAATAAAATTTTTACTACTGGTATAAACATTTTGGTAGTCCAATCGATAACTCATACCAACGCCCGTTTTAAAAATAGTATTTACATCTTTTGTATTTTTGTATATCTGAAGGTGACCTAAAAGTCCATATCTATCATATTCTTTTGTGAAAAACTCATAATCTTCTAAAAATTGATAAATATCTCCTAATAAGATATCCGTATCACAAAAACCCCAATAATCATACCCAATTAGCTCATCTTCAAAAATTAATCCATAAGCTGGTTTATAATCACATAGCTTATAAGGATCATCTAGCGAAATTTCAAAGTTAAATTTTGATTGAATTTTCTTTTTTAAATCAGAAAAGGTCACTCTATTAAAATGTATATTTCTTGCATTTAATACAGAGAACTGCTCAACTGGTTGATCCGTAAAGATTTCAAAATCAATATTCTTATTTCTTCTTGCCGTCATTAAAAAATAAGGGAAAAATTTGGGGAATTCTCCAAAGTACGGGATAATGATTTTTATTTTTTTCATTTATTTGAATCATCCTTATTTTAAATTTTTATATAATTATGAAAGATTTTTTAAAATATCATATTAACAAATCTCAGAGATTTATTTGAATAAATAAAATTGTTTTGTTATTTTCTAAAGAAATTTTTAACATTAAAATTTAGAGCTTAGCACTAGTTTTAGTGGTTTCTTTATGTATATTGAGAATCTATTGTATAATTAATTTTTAAAGAGTTTCAACTAAGTCCTTTTTTTTAAAATCTTAGCAGGTACACCACCAATAATAACATTGTCTGGGAAATGTTTCGTTACTACTGAGTTAGCAGCTACAATACAACCCGATCCTATACTAGAACCATCTAAGAATACTGCACCCGCCCCAATCCAGCAATTATTACCAACAGAAATTCCTTTCCTATTGACACCTTGTTCTCTAATTAACTTATCAACATCATCATAATTATGGTTCTCAGAGTGGAAGCGTACATTTTGTCCTGAAATTACATCATCTCCAATAGTTATTCCTCCAGCAGCCCCAAATAAACAAAATTCTGAGAAAGAAGAATTTTTTCCTATAGTTAGACCTTTACCCATATTTTTTATTGAGCCAGTTCCTATAATCTGGGAATAATTACCTATTTTTACATAATCTGCAAGTTGTACACCATTTTCCGATAGTGCATCTATCATTACATAATGACCAATTCTTACATTATTCCCAATATATAATTTATGTTTGGCAGAAATGGATACACCATTACCTATAAAAAAACGACTTCCTCTTTTTCCAAATCCTATACTACGAATTACACCATTTATTAAACCTAAACTATAAATAATTCCTTTTTTCATGACGTAACTTATTGGGACATCTGGGTGAATATCAATATCTCTTCCAGTGATTATTTTAACTATTCTTTTTATATCCATTTATTATTCTTTCATAAAATTTTTTTACTTCAATCATATGTTCTTCCATGGTATTTATAATTTGTTCTTCATATTCTGTAGTTTGTATTTTGTATAATAAATCTTGTTTATCTCGAAATACATATGATTTTGAAAGCAAATCTTTAGATCCCACATTCTCACTAACAAACACCTTCACACCATAGGATAATGCTTCTATCGTAATCAGACCAAATGTTTCTTTCCATTTACTAGGTACGATAAGAATATCTATATCAGAGTAAATCGTATCAATATTTTTTTTTGTAAAATATCCATTTTGTTGAATATAGGTAGGACACTCTCTATTAGGTAAATGACCATAGGTTTTAACTTCATAATTTTCTTTATCAATATCATTTACAAAATCAATAAAATCAAAATAACCTTTATAATCTTCATCTGGACCAATATAAGCTATTACACTTTTATTTCGATTTTTTCTATGTACATTTCGTTTTCGAATATTACTATTAGAAATAGAAATGATTGCTTCTGCTTGAGGAAGCACCCCGTTTTTTATATAAACATCCCTTGCTACACTACTATTAAATAGATAAGCATCAATTAAATTAAAGATTTCATTATAATATGAACGGATATCTCTATAATTAATAACCTCTGTTTTCTCAGAAACTTCTATACTGCTCTTAGATTTTAGATTTTTTCTTAACACTTTCAATGCTCTCCTAATTGTCGGATAAAAGGGAACTTGAAAAAAACGAAGTTTTTTCACACTGAGAGCATTTGAAGACATTATATTCCAAGATGTATTAGTATTGTTTTCACTATAATCTACTCCGTTAAAGAAAAAATTTGGTACTGGTGCCAATCCATAATAGTCATGACTAGTAAAAAATATCTTTATACCTAATTCATGGGCAGATTCAAAAAATTCTTTATGTATTCCCATTAATGAGTGTACATGAATTATATCTGGATTAATTTTTTTTAGAAAATCATAATAGACTCTTTTATCACATTTTTTCATAAATGAATCCGGCTCTGTAAAACCACCAAATATTGCTAATGGCAAACTATTTATTAATTCGTAACAATCAAAACCTCTTGATTTTGCAGATTCTATAACTAAATCATATGAAAAAATTTTAATTCTACCTGGATACAGTGCTATTACTTCATACCCTGATTCAACCTGCTGATTCATCAAATCTTCTGCATATTTAACAAGTCCACCTGTGCGTGATGGCTGAAAACCTAAAGTATAATGTAAAATTTTCATTTAATAAATACTTCCTCATAATTCGACACAATCTTTTCCCATGTGAAAGCTGAGAGGATTCTCTTGCTTGAGTTAAAATCAAAGTCAGCTATCGTTGCCTGATCAAATCCTTCTACTTCCTCAATGACGCGTGCCAACTCGTCTTTTTTCCAATAAATAGCCCCGTCTTCACCAACCTCACGGTTAAAACCAACATCTAGCAACAAATTCAGTTTTGTGGATGCTAGAGCTTCTAGTAGAGAAGGGTTTGTACCACCAACCTCATGCCCATGGAAATAGGCAAAAGCATTTTCACGAATGTACTTGAGCAACTCTTGGTCATAGACTGTACCGACAAATTTGACCCTATGATCTTTGTCAAAACCAGTATCCTGTAATAATTGATCGTAAAATTTATTCTGCTCCACATTTGTGATGAGTACAAAGTCCTTCTTGGACTTGGACTTGATAAATTCACGAATCATGGTTTCGTAGTTGTTTTCAGGGACGAATCGTCCCACCACTAGATAATAACCATTTTCGTTAATTCCTTTTTCCTGATACCAGTTCCGAACCTTTGTGTCTTCTGCTTTCAGGTTTGAAGGAGCAGTATCAGTACCATAGGCAATATAGGTGGTCTCTGGTTGATACTGTTTATAATCCTCTTTGATATATTTTTCGATATTTTTGCTATCACATACCAGTAAATCAGCATGCTTGACCATGAGTTGCTCTGAAAATTTCCAGTACTTACGAACTGGCAGGCTCCACTTTGCTCGCAACCATTCATGACCATCTGGATTCACAAGCAAGGTGCCCCCAATAGCTCGAATTTTTCTCTTAATTCTTGAAATAAAAGGACCAATACGACAAGCTAGAATGTAAAAAATGGGAGCTTCGTCCTTGTTTTCCTTAGCCATTTCAATAGCCTTGTTGACTGCTGCAATATCGTAAGCGATGGCGCGGGCTGGTCCGATATTAGGCACATCAACATTGAAACAAATGGCTCCATTATGCTCAAACCGGTCTTCCGTGATACCAGACTTGGCTGAATTTTCACGCATACAAGCAACATAATATTGTATGTTGCTGTCTTTTTGGTATTCGGTTAATTTTTCAACAAAGGTTTCAAACCCTCCATATTTGGCAGGAATTCCTTTTGAACCAATGATATAAACTGCTTTTCTCATATCACTCCTACTTTATTTTATAATAAAACAAAAATTACTTCGCTCCATCTTTTATCAATACAACCTTAACTGTTTTTATTAGAATTTCTATATCTTTCCAAATTGTCCAGCCATCCAAATAAGTAATGTCTAATTTTACTACGTCATCAAAGTTTGTAATATTACTTCTACCACTAATCTGCCAAAGACCTGTGATCCCGGGTTTAAAACTGAGACGACGTTTTTGTTCCGGTGTATACTTCATATACTCATCTAAGGTTGGTGGTCTAGTACCAACTAAACTCATATCACCTTTTAGGACATTCCAAAATTGTGGCAGTTCATCTAGACTCGTCTTTCTAATAAAGTGACCAATCTTTGTCACACGTGGATCGTTTTCAATCTTAAACATTCCACCCTGCATCTGATTCTGACTCATCAAGTCTTTCTTAATTTCCTCCGCATCTACTCTCATGGAACGGAATTTGTAAAATTTAAATACTCGTCCATTTCTACCAACCCTATCTTGAGCAAAAATAGCAGGACCTCCGTCTCTTTTTATCAGGGGAACAAGAAAAATAGACACCAGACCACAAATAATCAGACCAACCAAGGAGCCAATAATATCTATAGCACGTTTAAGAGCAACATCACTTGAACGATAGAAGGTTGTTGAAAAATTAACAACACTAGAATTCCCAAAACGTTGAATCGCTTTTTCACTATTGGTTACAAATTCTAAAACCGCTATATTGACAGCTACTGGCAAACCCATCATTTCAAATTGAGAAACAAAATCTGCAATTAAAAAATTTTCACTTGGGAGATTAATCACCACTTGATCTACAACTGATCTCGTAGCATAGGTTACTAGGTTATCCAACGTAACGACTGTAAAATTAGAAGCTTCAAAGCGCTCATCATCTACAATACAAATAGCAGAAACATAGCCATACTCATAGGTAGAAAGTTGTTTTAGCACTCTCTCTACTCGTGCACGTGTTGTCACTAGCAAGATACGCTGAGTGTATTTTTTTTGACGAGACAAGAACTTCCAGACTTTACGAATCCAAATATTGACAATCATTAGCATAATTGAATTTACAGTAACAATGCATAATAGATTAGCTAATGATAAATAAGGTATATTTGGTTCTAAAATCGGAAAAACTATACAGGATAAGAAAATATAAACCAGTATATATTTTAATGTTTGTATAAATTCCTCTGCAAGGGTCCGGTATTTGAAATTTTTACTATATGCACTAATGTAATAAGAAATAGTGTGAAGCACCATCAAAAATGCCAGAAGTTCATGACTAGCTAATACAAACGATGACAGATAAATTGGAAACAGTTGTATTATGAGAATCTCTAATTTTCGAATATTTGATACTTCTCTCAAAACTACCTCCTAGGTAACTCTACCTACTTCTTTTTCCCATAATTTCCATAGGAACCATAGGCGCCATAACCACCATAAGCTCCGTATTTTTCAACTTCAGTGTTAAATTTATTTAGAACTACACCTAAAAAAGGAGTTCCTGTTTGTTCTAACTGTTCCTTCGCCTTTAAGATATCACGTCGTTTTGTCTCTCCAGCTGCCGTAACCAAGATAGAAGCGTCACATTTTTGTGTAATGATAGCGGCGTCAATAACCATCCCAATCGGTGCAGTATCCACAATGACATAGTCAAAATACTTACGCAAGGTATCAATCATGGTATGGAAATTTTCACTCTGCAGGAGGGCCGTTGGGTTAGGTGATATCGGTCCTGCCTGAATAACAAATAGGTTATCAATATTGGTATCACAGAGACCATTTGAAAGATCAGTAGTTCCAGCTAAGAAGTCAGTTAACCCAGTAATTTTTTCCCTTGACTTGAAGACACCAGACATAACTGAATTACGGATATCCGCATCAACTAGCAATGTTTTATATCCTGCACGCGCGAAAGCCCAGGCGATATTAGTTGACGTTGTCGATTTTCCTTCACCAGGTTTGACAGATGAAATAGCAAGAACTTTCAAATTATCACCACTCAATTGAATATTGGTACGCAAAGCATTATAGTGTTCTTCAGCTTTTTTAGCAAAATCTAAACGCTTTTTTGAGATTTCTAATGTTGGCATATTTTCTCCCTTACTTTAACTTATCCAAATCTGGAACAATTCCTAAAAGTGCAACCTGCATGACTTCTTCGACATCTTCTGGTCGTTTGACACGATCGTCCAATAATTCAAGCAATACGACTGCAACAACCATCACTGCTCCACCTACTAGGAAAGCAAGCGCAGTATTTCGACGAATATTAGGTGAAGATGGTGTTATTGCTGGTCTAGCTTCCTCTAATGTTGTTACATCAGATACACGAGTTACCTTAATGATTTTTTCAGCTGCCACTTCACGAAGAGCATTTGCGATACGACTTGCTTCTTCTGGTTGATCATCCTTAACAACGATCGATACGATACGAGTATCTACCGGTACTGTCACCTGAATTTTCTTAGTTAGTTCTTTAACTGTTTTCTCTAATTTTAGATTTGAAATAACTTTTTCCAGTACATCTTGTGAAAGAATAATTTCCTTATAGTCTTTTACAAGATAGGTACCTGCCTGCAAATCCTGATTTGTCAATCCTGTATTTTCAGATTGATTGCGACTTACAACATAGATACGTGTTGTACTAGCATATTCCGGTTTCAACACAAAACTACTTAAGCCAAATGCAAATACAGCTGTCACAATCGCAGTTAGTATGATAGCGAGTTTCTTCTTCCAAAGGATTTTAAATAATTGAACAACATCAATTCCGATTTCTTTATTTTCTTTCATGTCAACTCCTAAATAATTTGATCTGCCAAGATAAAGCGAGGATTTTCGATAAATAATTCTCTCGCCTTTCTTTCGCCGTATTGTTTTGAGACGATCTCATAAGCTTCTTTCATGTAAGGTGGTCTCTGGTCTAAATTGTGCATATCACTAGCAACAAAATGCACCAAGTCACGCTCTAGAAAATAGCGAGCTCGTTTCTTCATAAATTTATATTTATCCCCAAATAACTTTGGTTTTAAAATACTTGAACTATTGATTTGAGTGTAGCAACCCATATCAATCAACTCTTTTACCCGTTTTTCGTTATTTTCTAATTCATGATAACGTTCAATGTGGGCAACTACAGGCGTTATCCCAAGCATGAGAACATTGCTCAAGGCAGTATGGATTTCCCTGTAAGGGGTAGCCATACTAAACTCAATTAGAGCATAGCGCGTCCCATTAAGACTTGGAATCACCTGTTTTTCTAACTTCTCCAACACATCATGGGTATAATAAATCTCTGCTCCATAGAGAATGGTCAAGTCTGGAGCCACTTCCTTGGCTAGCTCCTTAACTTCTCGGAAATTTGCCTCTATCGTCTCCTCAGGAGTTTCAAACATTCCTTTTCGTCTATGTGATGTCGATACAATAGTCCTTACACCTTGTCTATAGGCTTCTGTCAAAAGCGCCTTGCTTTCTTGCTTAGTTTTCGGACCATCATCCACACCAAATACAATATGCGAATGAATATCAATCATTTTGTCTTATTTCCCTTCCATCACATCATTGATTGCAGCCTTGACTGACTCTAAACTGCTATCACTTATCTCCATCATGTAGAGGTTACTATCAGGCATGGCGTAGGATGGTAAATCCATCCGCCCTGTCCCTTTAAGATCTTGTGAATTGATCTTATAAGTTCCCCCACTCTCAAGTTGGGCATTAACCAAGTTCATCATGGTTTCGAGTGGCATATTGGTTTGAATCGAATCTTGCAATCCCTTAATAATACTGTCATAATTTTTCAAAGCTTCTGTAGAGGTTAATTTTTGCAGAATCGCAACAATGACCTTTTGCTGGTTACGACCACGATCCCGATCTCCATCTGCCAGAGAATAGCGCTCACGCACAAAGCCAAGAGCTTGCTCCGAATCAAGATGTACATTCCCTATAGGAAAATGAAACTTACCATGTAATGATGTAAAATCCTGATCATTATAAACATCAACTCCACCAAGGAGATCAATCAATTTCAAGAAAGAAGTGAAATTCAAACGAGCATAATAGTTCAAGTCAATACCGTAAAGATTTTCCAGTGTATGAATGGAAGCATCTACCCCATAAATCCCCGCATGGGTCAACTTATCCTTTTGGTTGTTGCCACCATCTGCAATTGGAACATAGGAATCACGAGGTGTTGTTGTCAAGAGAATCTTTTTCGTTTCGCGATTCACTGTCATAATGATATTGACATCCGAACGAGAAACCGAACTGATTGGACCATAAGTATCAATTCCACTGATATAAACGTTGAAACTGTCACCTTTGACATCTTTTGGAGTTTCAACCGTCTTGGTTAATTCTTTGGTATAGATTTTCTTAATTTTTGAAGCATAGTCAGGATATTCCGATTCGATAATGTTTTCAAAGACACTGTTTAGAATGATTGCCTTTGTATCACCGGCTAACAAGCTCTTATAGGCTGCAAGATAGGAGCTACTTTCTTCGACTGTCAATTCCTTATTTTGACTAGCCTTAAGATCATTCATCAACTGTTGGATATTTTCCTTATCCGTCCCAGTAGGTCCCATCACACTGGTTACCTGACTGATATTATCAATTGGACTATCTGCTAACACCGCAATACTCATCGAATAATTTGAGTAATTCGATGTCGCATTCAGGCGACTGGTAAATCCAATGAACTGCCCTACAGCAAAAAGAGAAGTACCATTGATTAACACACCAAGTAGTAATAAAAACAGCGTTAGATTTTGAACTTTCTTGGACCGAATTAAAAAGAAGCACAAGATGGCTAAGGCTACAATTAAGACAGTGACCACTATATTGAGATATCGGAAGGCTAGCATATTGTACTTGAAAATCAAAAACAATAAAAAGACTGCTAGTAATGCATAGATAGCTAGCAACCCCCAACTAATCAATATTTTTGTTTTACCCTGACGAGCTCGCTTCGAAGACCTACTCACGATATACCTCTATTATCAATTTTTATTTCATTTTATTATATCATAAAAAAATACACTTGTGGGGTAAATCCACTTAGGTAAGGCGTTTTCATCTTATTTCTGAAACATTCTTTTTACTTGCAAACAATTACCTCAATAAATTTACTATATAGATATCAAAACGAGGCCCCTTACGAAACCTCGCTCATCTTTATTTAACATGATTTTCTGCTTCTTTTTGAGCTTTTTCGATTGCTTTTTTGCTTTCTTGCTCCCATTTGGTCTTAGCTTCTTCAAACTGTTTGGTTGTCACAGTATCTTTTTGCAGTTTCATGTACTTGTAGTTATTGCCGTCACCCTTGATGCCGACCAGTGAATACCCTCTTGTAAATGGCGTTACTTTGGTTACAGATGCTGTACCACCACTTGACATGGCTGACATAATCAGAGAATTGTCAATCATCCAAGCCTGTGCTTCAGCATATTTTTCATAGCGTTTGGCTACATCTTTATTTTCACTATCTGCATCTTTGAGCATCGTGGTGTAAGTATCAAGCCCCAAGCTAGCAATCTTAGCTTTATCTTCTTGAGCATCTAGACCAAAAATCTTGAGGTAGAACCCATCCTCTGCATTGAAAGGATTAAGATAAGTTGACGGATCTTGGTAATCACCTACCCAGCCATCAAAGTTCAAATCATAGTCTCGATCAGCTGGCGTTGGTGCCAAGAAAGCTACGTTATTAAAATCATCTGTTGAAAGTTGTTGAACGTCAATGACAATGTTATCAGCACCCAAAACTGACTCAAGGGTCTGCTTAACTGAGTTCATTCCTGTCACAGCATTTTTACTTGTCTGATCAACAGCCACATCCAAGTGAATAGGGAAAGTCACACCTTGACTCGCCAATTCTTTTTTAGCTTCTGCAAATTTTGCTTGGGCTTTTTCTTTGTTAAAATAGGCATCCTGAGCATCTGCCAAGTTAATACCTGACCATTCTGTGCCATAGTTGACCAATTTAGAAGCGACTACTTCTCCAAAGGTCTTGTCTCCAACTTGGACAAATGTAGGAGGCACTAGGGTGTTACGAAGGGTCTTGCTAGCCGCTTCTTCCCCATTTGACTGAGCAGAATAGGCTGTGCGGTCCAAGGCAAAGTTCACCGCTTGGCGGAAGTTCTTGTTCAAAACAGCTGTCTCAGTTGACTTCTTCTGATCATCTGTCGTTTTAGCAGTGTGATTGTAGGCCTTACGGTTGACGTTAAAATTGAAATACCAAGAAGTCTTGTCCTGCAAGCTATAGATGATATTATCCTTATATTTCTCCTTGGTCTTGGCAAAGTTTGAACTATTTGGATAAACCCCAGCGATAGAATAAGCTCCACTTTCAAAGTTACGGATGGTCAATTCTTGGTCTGAACCGTCAAAGTAAGCCAATTTTACGTGTTCAATCGATACTTTGTCATGATCATAGTAATGCGGATTCTTCACATACTCGATCGATGATTTTGATGTGAAATCTTTTAACAAATAAGGTCCGCTGTAGAGAATGCTATCTGGAGATAGGGTCCCAAAATCTTTCCCTTTTGAATTTAAAAATTCTTCGTTTACTGGGAAAAGAATACTGTTGGTTGTTTTTGAATTCCAGTACGGTTCTGGGCGTGCCAAAGTATACTCAACAGTCTGGTCGTCGATTGCCTTCACCCCAACCTTAGAAAAGTCAGAATCCGCTCCTGTAATATAATCATTCAAGCCCTTGATCGAGTTTTGAATCAAGTCAAGCGCCTGTGATTTATTATCCACTGCGTACTTGATACCTGTCACAAAATCCTGTGCCTTGACTGGAGCGTATTCCTCACCATCAGCTGTGAACCATTTGGCATCTTTTCTCAATTTATAGGTATAAGTCAGACCGTCGCTTGAAACAGACCAGTCTTCTGCCAAAGATGGAATTAGATTTCCATGATTGTCATTTTCAAGCAAACCATCAACTAAGTTAGTAATGATAGCTGTATTATCAGCGTAGTAGTCTAATAAATAGTTAAATGTAGTTGGATTTCCACTAAAGGTTGATGAGTAAGTTTTTGTATCTGAACCAGATTGTCCGCAAGCACTTAAAAGTAAGGCAGCTACAACAGTCAGGCCTGCACTAAGGATACGCTTTTTTGTAGTCATCTTCTTTCTCCTTTATGTTAGTTTTTATAACATAGGCTTATTTTACCAAAATAGTGGAAATTTGTAAAGTTAATTGAATTTTAAGAATGAAAGTTTATAAATCTTTGCCATAAAAAAACAAAGGATTTCTGCCTTTCATACAGTTCTCCCTTGTTTTTATACGATTTCATTTTTAGATTTTTCTGTAAAAAATGTTTATAGTAATTCCACACAGAAAGCATCCCACGGAGCCAAGATTTGTTTTTCAAAGACTTCTTGAGTCGCGGTGTTTTCAATCAAGACAGATTTTACTTTTCCTTCTACGGTCAAGTCTTGTTCTTCATTGGACAAGTTAGCCACAACTAGGAAACGACTGCCCCCATCTTTACGGATATAGGCGAAGACCTTGTCAGTTGTTTCCAAGAGTTCAAAGTCAGCTCGAATCAGCCAGCTATTCTCCTTACGGATTTGAACCAGTTTCTGATAGGTATAGAAAATAGAATCTGGGTTTGCCAACGCTTCTTGAACGTTGATTGCTTGATAGTTCGGATTCACTGCTAACCAAGGTTGACCTGTTGAGAAACCAGCATTTTTGCTCTCGTCCCATTGCATAGGGGTACGGGCATTATCACGTCCAATGACACGGATACTGTCCATGATTTCTTCCATCGGAACGCCTTTTTCGAGAGCTTCACGCGTATAATTGAGGGATTCAATATCTTCTACTTGGTCCAGCGTTTCAAACGGATAATTTGTCATCCCAATTTCCTCACCTTGGTAGATATAAGGAGTTCCTCTCATGAGATGAAGCAAGATGGCAAAGGCTTTGGCAGATTTTTCGCGGTATTCTTGGTCATTTCCCCAGATTGAGACGATACGAGGGAGGTCATGATTGTTCCAGAAGAGCGAATTCCAGCCATCCTCAACTCCTAACTCTGTCTGCCATTTGTTGAAAATCTCTTTCAACTTAGGGATATTCAGCTCTTTTTGATAGTGCCATTTAGGCTGAACTTCCTGATACTGAAGACCGATATGCTCAAACTGGAAGACCATAGACAATTCTTGCCCCTTTGGATCAGAGTAGAGCTTGGCAATCTCTGGCGTTGCTCCCCATGTTTCCCCTACTGTTAAGAGATTCTTATCTCCAAAGGTAGCCTGATTCATCTCCTTGAGATAAGGATGGAGCATAGGACCATTATTAACCACCTTCTCGTCAGGAATTTTGCCAATCATGTCAATAACATCCATACGAAAACCGCCAATGCCTTTATCAATCCAGAAATTCATCATCTCATAAATTTTCTGACGAAGCTTTTCATTTTCCCAGTTGAGATCGGGCTGTTTCTTACTGAAAAAGTGGAGATAGTATTGACCTGACTTTTCATCGTATTCCCAAGCAGAACCACTAAAGATAGACTCCAAATCATTGGGTTCGTCCCGCCAGATATAGTAGTCTCTCTCAGGGCTGTCAGGATTTTCACAGGCCTCGACAAACCAAGCATGCTCATCTGAGGTATGATTGACCACCAAGTCCATGATGATACGAATATCACGTTTCTTAGCTTCCGCGATCAGTTGATCCATATCCTCCATGGTCCCAAAAATAGCCGCAATCGCTTGATAATCAGCAATATCATATCCATTATCATCCATAGGACTGTCATAAACAGGAGAAAGCCAAATCGCTGTAATTCCTAACTTGGCTAGATAGTCTAACTTACTGGTAATTCCTGTCAAATCGCCAATTCCATCTCCGTTGCTATCCATAAAGCTCTTAGGATAAACTTGATAGACTACGGCATTGTGCCACCATTTTTCTTGCATCTTCTTACCTCATTATTTTAATAATCTGTAGTCTATGATAGCGCTTTTTAAAATTTTATGCAAGCGTTTGCCTAATCTTTTTGATTCCTTTTTTAACTCCATAGTTTCCTAACTTCCAATTTTTTATTATAATAGAGGTCAGAGGTAAAAAAATGAAAAAACAAGCTTTTAGTTCTGAACAATATTTGAATCTACAGCGCGACCACATTTTGGAGCGCATTAACCAATTTGACGGCAAACTCTACTTGGAGTTTGGTGGCAAAATGTTAGAAGATTTCCACGCCGCTCGTGTCCTTCCTGGTTATGAGCCTGACAATAAAATCAAGCTCTTGCAAGAATTGAAAGAGCAGGTTGAGGTCGTGATTGCTATTAACGCAAGTAATATCGAGCATTCCAAAGCACGTGGTGACTTGGGCATTTCTTATGACCAAGAAGTTCTTCGTTTGATTGATAAATTCAATGAATTGGGAATTTTTGTTGGCTCCGTTGTCATCACACAGTACGCTGGTCAACCAGCTGCAGATGCCTTCCGCAACCAACTCGAGAAAAACGGAATTGATTCTTATCTTCATTATCCAATCAAAGGATATCCAACAGATATGGATCACATCATTTCTCCAGAAGGTATGGGGAAAAACGACTACATCAAAACCAGTCGAAACTTGATTGTCGTAACCGCTCCTGGACCTGGTTCTGGAAAATTGGCAACCTGTATGTCCAATATGTACCACGATCAAATCAATGGTATCAAGTCTGGCTACGCTAAGTTTGAAACCTTCCCAGTCTGGAATCTCCCCCTTCATCACCCAGTCAACTTGGCCTACGAGGCTGCTACAGCAGACCTCGATGATGTCAACATGATTGACCCTTTCCATCTTCAAACCTATGGAGAAACCACTGTCAACTACAACCGTGATATCGAGATTTTCCCAGTGCTCAAGCGCATGTTAGAACGTATCCTCGGTGAATCTCCATACGCTTCACCGACAGACATGGGTGTCAACATGGTTGGTTTCGCTATTACAGATGATGAAGCTGCTGTCGAAGCTTCTAAACAAGAAATCATCCGCCGTTACTATCAAACTGTTCTTGATTTTAAAGCCGAAAAAGTTGGCGAAGCTGCTGTCAAGAAAATCGAGTTGCTTATGAATGACCTCGGCATCACACCTGTAGACCGTAAGGTTGCTGTCGTTGCGCGTCAAAAAGCAGAGGAAACTGGCGGACCAGCCCTAGCCCTTGAATTGCCAAGCGGAGAAATTGTCACTGGTAAGAACTCCGAACTCTTTGGCCCTACAGCAGCTGCTCTTATCAACGCCATCAAGAAATCAGCTGACATTGCTAAAGAAGTAAAACTAATCGAACCTGAAGTTGTCAAACCGATTCAAGGTCTTAAAATCGATCATCTCGGTAGCCGCAATCCTCGCCTTCATTCAAATGAAATCCTGATTGCACTTGCTATCACAGCTACAGAAAATCCTGATGCTGCTCGTGCTATGGAAGAACTTGGCAACCTCAAAGGAAGCGAAGCCCACTCAACTATCATCTTGACTGATGAAGACAAGAATGTCCTTCGTAAATTGGGTATCAACGTAACCTTTGACCCATACTACCAATACGACCGCTTGTATCGTAAATAAAGATTTCAACCTCTCCACTCTCGGAGAGGTTTTCTCTCTGTCTCAGGAGCCGGCTTTATGTTATAATGAAATTAGAAAACTGAAAGGATTTACCATGTCAAAAGAAGTTATTGTTGAAAGTTTTGAACTTGACCACACTATTGTTAAAGCACCCTATGTTCGCTTGATTGGGGAAGAAATCGGGCCAAAGGGAGACGTTATCTCCAACTTTGATATTCGCTTGGTGCAACCAAACGAAGACTCAATCCCTACCGCTGGTCTTCACACTATCGAGCACCTCTTGGCCAAGCTCATCCGTACCCGCATCGACGGCATGATTGACTGTTCACCATTTGGTTGCCGTACAGGATTCCACATGATTATGTGGGGACGTCATACTAGCGCTGAAATCGCATCTGTTATCAAGGATTCGCTCAAAGAAATCGCTGAGACTACTACTTGGGAAGACGTCCCTGGAACAACCATCGAATCTTGCGGTAACTACAAGGATCACAGCCTATTTTCAGCTAAAGAATGGGCAAAATTGATTCTCCAACAAGGAATCTCAGACGATGCCTTTGAACGTCATGTCATCTAATAATAAAAAAGAAACCAGCTTTTGAACTGGTTCCTTTTTTTATTTTCAAAATCTTGATTTAGGCTTTTTCACGAATGACCAAAACACCATCTTCCATGTCAGCTTCTAGGTGTTTAGCATCAAGGTTATCCAAGTGGAAGTCTGTGACTTTGTCACGGATTTGTTGTTCAACCACACGACGGAGTGGACGAACACCCATGACTTCATCGTAGCCTTCCTCAGTCATGTATTCTTTAGCAGCTTCGCTCACTGCCAAGTCAATGTCTTTCTTAGAAAGCGTCTTGTTAACTTCAACCAACATAAGGTCTACAATCTTAGAAAGATCTTCTTTGCTCAAGTGTGAGAATTCGATGACAGCATTGAAACGGTTAAGGAATTCTGGACGGAAGTAAGGTTTCAAACGATCCATCAATTCTGGTTTATCAGCATCTTCTGTCAAGTTAGCTTCGTAACCAAAGCCTGCGTTTGAAGTTGCGATAATCACCGTATTCTTGAAGTTGACAGTGTTACCTTGACCATCTGTCAAACGACCATCGTCCAAAACTTGGAGGAGAAGGGTGATGACTTGAGGGTCAGCCTTTTCAATCTCATCCAAAAGTACGATTGAGTATGGATTGCGACGGACGCGTTCTGTCAAGGTATTGTTGTTGTCATCGTAACCAACATAACCTGCTGTTGTACCAATTAGCTTAGAAACGGCTGTGCGGTCACTGTATTCAGACATATCCAAACGGATGATAGCATCTTTCGTTCCAAACATATCAAGCGCCAACTGTTTAGCAAGTTCAGTCTTACCAACCCCAGTTGGACCTACAAAGAGGAAGCTACCGATTGGGCGATTACCTTCATCAAAACCGGCACGGTTACGACGGATAGCACGAGCTACCGCTTCTACCGCCTTGTCTTGACCAATTACCTTATCTTGCAAGCGATGAGCCATATCTTTCAAACGTTCGATGTCTGATGCTCCCATTTGTGACACTGGAATACCGGTCATTCGTTCTACAGACTCAGCCACATCGTTGACACTTGCAGTCACCTTCATATCTTCTGTGTGGTTTTCAATTTTCTTTTCCAATTCTGCAATGCGTGTTTTATAGTTTAGAGCTGCTTCAAAATCTTCTGCCTCAACTGCTTTTTCTTGCTTGTCTTTTTCTGCCTCAATTTCACGTTCAACAGCATGAACATCTGTTACTGGATGTTGTGCTGCCAAGTGAGCTGCTGTAACATCGACAAGGTCGATAGCCTTATCTGGCAAGCTACGTTGAGGAATATACTGAACAGAATAATCCACTGCTGCTTTCAAGACTTCATCTGGCAAGATGACATTGTGGTGGTGTTGATAGAGATCACGAATTCCTTGAAGGATTTTATATGTATCCTCTGCTGAAGGAGCATTGACCTTGACTTCGTTGAAACGACGAGCAAGAGCCGCATTCTTCAAAATAGTGTTACGATATTCATCTTGAGTAGTTGCGCCAATCACTGTCAATTCTCCACGTGAAAGAGCTGGTTTCAAGATATCAGCAAGACCTTTAGACCCTTGACCATCACCTGTGCTACCAGCACCAAGAATTTGGTGAATTTCGTCGAAGAAAAGGATAATATTTCCAGCTTCTTTGACTTCGTTTACCAAGTTTTGAATGTTTTCTTCAAAGCTACCACGGTATTGAGTACCAGCTTCAAGGCCAGAAATATCAATAGAAATGATCTCTTTGTTCTTGATTGCTGCAGGAACATCACCGTTCACGATAGCTTGGGCCAATCCTTCTACTACTGCAGTTTTACCAACACCAGCATCACCGACGAGAACTGGATTATTCTTTGTGCGACGAGAAAGGATTTCAGATGTTTCTTGAATTTCCTTGTTTCGTCCGATAACAGGATCCAGCTTGCCCTCACGCGCTTCTGCAGTCAAGTTTCGACCTAGTTTAGCAAGGACACCATCTTGTTTCATACCTGAAGCCTGTTGTTTCATTTGTCCATCAGCTTCTGCATTTCCTGGCAATTGACCAGTTGCACGATAGTGAGCAAATTCCTCAGGTGTGACTTCACGTCCATTAATCAAGTAACGACGATTTTCAGAACTGTATCCTCGCATACCACCCATCAATTGATTAAATAAATCATCCATATTGTTAAAGTTATTAAAGTTATTATTCATATTCTTTACCTCTTTTTGTATTTCTTCGTTATCATTACTGATATTGACTATCTTTGACCTTTGTTTTAAAAAATTTAGACTAGCTAAATCGCTACTCTACGTACTATTTCTGGTTTTTCTTTTTCAAGCAGGAGTAGACTATCTTTACTTCTAAAGATTTCTAGATTAAACATAGACCCACCTCTTTCTATTTCACTTTAAATAAGCGTTCTAGTAAGGCTTTCATTTACCTTACGTTCATAATATATCACATTGGTCAGAAAAGGTCAAGGGATTTGACTTTAATTGACCAATATTTTTTTATACTCTTCAAGGCACGTCAATTTTGCCTTGTCTACAACTTTGAGCAGCCTGTGGTTAGCTTCCTAGTTTACGCTTTGATTTTCATTGACTATCTAAACATAAAAACACCCTGAAACATAAGGGTGCCATTCTTACATCAAATATAAAATTGCTAGGGTTAGGAGACTTGCTAGAAGCCCCACTCCCCAAAAGAAGAAATCAACCTTCCACTCGCTCCAAGGATTTCCTTTACCAGACAATCCTCCAAGCTCAAAATGGTGATGCACAGGCGTCATACGGAAAATACGTTTGCCACCAGTCATTTTGAAATAGCCGACTTGCATCATGACCGAAGTTGTTTCAAAGACATAAATAATTCCGATAATCAAGAGAGTCCATTCTTGGTGGAGAGCCATTGAGATAGCTGCCAGCATTCCACCGAGAGCCAAACTTCCCACATCTCCCATAAAGACCTTAGCAGGCTTATGGTTAAAGACAAAGAAACCAAGCAAACCACCAATCATGGCAAGAATCACTAGAAGAATATCCATCTGACCTTGCACATAGGCAATAACTCCATAAGCTGACAAGCTAATCACCACTGAAATACTAGCCAGACCATCAATTCCGTCTGTCAAGTTGACTGCGTTTGAAAAACCAACTAGCCAGAAAAGAGCGAAGATAATATAGAAAATCCCTAAATGCACTTGGTAACCAAAGACAGAAAGCATATCGCCACCGCGCTCATAGAAAAGGTAGAAAATGACACCACCTAGAAGCTGAAGAGCCAATTTCTGTTTGGGATTAAGGCCCTCATTGATTTTACGGAAGACCTTGAGAAAGTCGTCCAAAAATCCGATTAAACCATAAAGAACCAAGATAAATAAAATCATACCAACATTATTGCTGAGTTGATTACTAAATAGGGCGAAAAAGAAAGCAACTAAAACAGAAGCAATTAAGAAAACCAAACCTCCCATTGTAGGAGTCCCAGCTTTTGCCTGGTGCTGTTTGACATCCTCATGCATCTGCTGGCCTGTAATTTGCGCCTTTCTATAAAATTGGATAAAGGCCGGAATTCCTACTAAAGTTAGTAAAAATGTCACAATTCCAGCACTGATGGAAATAAACATATTAGTCTCCTAAAGTTAATTTAATTTTTTTAATGTTTTTGATAGCTGTATTAGTCCGAACATCTTGCTTCTGAACAACAGAACCTGAACCTTCAAATTCCAGTTCAATATCCAACCATTTAGCAAAGGTCTCAGCAGTCTCTTTTTTCCAGCCATACATGTCTGGAATTTCTTCTACCTTATCCGATAAAAGGAGAACTTGTTGGTTTGGTGCAAGATTGGTTCCTTCTTCTACAGAAGTCTCTTTAATCTTTGTTCCAGTACCTACAACGATTGGTTGCACAATATTTCGGCGTAAAGCTTCCGCCAAACCACCAGGTGAAATATCCTTGATGCTAGGCATTGCATAAGAAGACTCTGTCGTCACTTGATCTAAATTCTTAGCAGGAGATTGAAGATTGAGAGATTCTTTCATAGCTGAAGCTCTTTCCAGAATTGGGTTGGCAAATTCTCCCAACTGGATACCTGAATAATGTTCAGGCTGTTGAACCGTTACATACAAGATAAAATCAGGATTTTCAGCAGGGTTCATAGCCACAACCGAGAAAATGTAGTTGGTAGAACCAACCAAGTAGCCTCCATTTTTCTCGTCAGCGATTTGAGCCGTACCAGACTTGAGGGCTACATTTTGACCTGGAACATTGACAGTTGCTTTTCCTGTACTATGATTATACATGGTTCCATATGTAGGATCCGTTCCTACCAAGACCATGTGAGTCCGAGTTTGGCTAGCTGCATCTTTCGAAACGGGATTTCCTACAATTTCTTTTTGAGATTTACGAACGGTTTGATCATTTGGATCATACAAGGCCGTAATAAATTTAGGCTCTAGCATGACGCCATCATTGGCAATGGCTGTAAAGGCACGAATCATTTGCGTCTGAGTTACTGAAATCCCTTGTCCAAATGAACTCTGAGCGATATTGACAATATTGTCAGCTGGAAGTTGGCCTGCATATTCATCTGTCAAACCAAAACGAGTTGGAACCCCAAATTTAAAGCGGTTTAGATAATCCAACCAAGTAGCATCACCCATTTTCTGCTCAAGCAGCGTCATCCCAATATTACTTGAGTGAGCAAACCCTTGAGAAAATGTCATCATACCACCACCGGTCAAACCTTCATTAACGTCCCAATCTCGAATCGTCGCATCCGCTATTTTTAATTCACTGCTATTGAAGTATTCTCCACCTGGGAAAGTATTATTATCAATAGAAGAAGCTAACGTCATGACCTTCATGGTTGACCCTGGTTCATAGTTACTTTGATAAAGAATATCACGCCAAACAAAGTCCTCAGTGATTCCTTCTTTAGTATCCGCATTAAAGGTAGGTCGTTGGGTAGTAGCGAGGATTTCACCGGTCTTTGCACTGACCAAGGTCGCAGTCATATACTTACCTTTTACTTTTTCTAGAAAGGCATCCATCTGAGTTTCCATGAAAGATTGGAGCGGACTTGACAATGTTGTATAAACATCCTTGCCATCCACAGTTTGTTGCGATACCTGTTCTGTACCTGGTACGATATTTCCTACACGGTCTTTTTCATAGGTAATAATACCGTCTGTCCCAGCAAGAATGGTATTTAAAGAACTCTCCAGACCAGAAGTTCCTAACAAACTCTTACTGCCATCCTCATTTTCATGAAGTTGGGCTAATCCAATAAAACTAGAAGCAAATTGTCCATTTGGATAGCTTCTGTTAGGGCTAGTTGTAAAGTCAATCCCTTCAACACTAGCATCTTTTAACTCTTTTTTAATAGCCATCATATTGGCATAAGTAATCCCATTTCCTTTTGCACCAAAGGAAACCTGGGTCAGATTTGGTTGAGCTAATTGCTCTTTCACATAAGCCTCATCCATATCCAAATACTTATGGAAGATTTCAGCTACCTTATTAAACTGCGAATCCTCTACATAAAGAATTTTTCCAGTTGCTGACTTGTATTTTTTATCAATAACAGCATAGACGTTATAAGAGGTCGCATCTTCAGCGATAGGCACTCCATTTCGGTCATAGATAGTCCCGCGTTTGGCAGGAACTGTTCGGGTTGTTTGGTGAACCTTTTTAGCTTCTTTTACCAAGTCAGTACCAAATATATTACCTTTTGCGATAATATACGCAAAATTGGCCAAAAAGAGGGCGAAAAGGGCAACAGCTACAAAGCTGAGGTACTTACCAACTATCCTACGGTTTTTTGCTGGAGATTTACGATTTTTTATCGCAAATCGGGTTATTTTTTCTGTCCATTTCATATCTTACTCCGCTGTTCGGATATTTTCATTATTCAATTTCAAATCTTTTTTATCTGCAATTTCTTTCAAGCGCTCTGAACGAATCAATTCATTCACTTCCTGCTTAGCATCATCCAGCTCTGTCTTCTTCTCCTCTATTTGTGCATTGATTTTTGTTAAATCACTTTGCACTTGCAAGAGTCGTGTCTGCATAAAGATAATGCTCACTGCTAAAACGAGAGCCGTAAAAGCGATGGAAAGATAAAAAGCCTTCTCCACACGTGAGAATTTTTTTATACGATTCTGCAAGAATTGACTGGTTGTTTCTTTCTTATCTACCATTTTTTCCTCTTACTTGTGAATTTTTCTGGCCACGCGCAACTTGGCTGAGTGCGAGCGGTTATTGGCTTCTAATTCTTCTGCACTTGGCAAGATTGGCTTACGGGATACTAATTCCATCTTGGGCTTGAGATCATCTGGGATAAAAGGCAAACCTTTGGGAACTTCCACTGTTGAAGCTTCCTTGAATAACTGCTTAGTCAAGCGGTCTTCTAGCGAATGAAAAGTAATCACTGAGATTCTACCATCTAGAGCCAACATATCCATAGCCTGCTGGATGGACTCATCTGCAGCTCCCAATTCATCATTGACTTCAATCCGAATAGCCTGGAAGATCTGCTTGGCAGGATGGCCCTTCTTCTTGAGCTCCTTAGCAGGCTTAGCCGACTTGATAATCTCTGCCAACTCAGTCGTTGTCTCGATTGGCTTGACTTCACGTACTTGTTCAATCTTACGCGCAATCTGTTTAGAAAATTTATCCTCACCATACTTGAAGA
The DNA here is from genome assembly GCA_905221155.1 of bacterium. Classification (GTDB taxonomy): domain Bacteria; phylum Bacillota; class Bacilli; order Lactobacillales; family Streptococcaceae; genus Streptococcus. The sequence continues at coordinate 93,320 of CAJNCB010000002.1, forward strand.
AAATACGAACCAAGTCATGATAGTCATAGTGGTTCACCACTTCATAGGCTGTCAGACTAGCTTCCTGATTCATCCGCATATCCAGTGGCGCATCCTTTTTATAAGAAAAACCACGCTCACGCTGGTCCAGCTGAGGACTAGACACTCCCAAGTCATAACAAATTCCATCAATTTCCTGAACACCAGCTTCGCGCAAACGTGCCTGTAAATGACGGAAATTATCCTTGATAAAAGTCACCATTCCCTTTTCAATGTAAGGAGCCAAGCGTTTCTCCGCATTGTCAATGGCATTCTGATCCTGGTCAAAGGCATAGAGATGGCCTTTTTCACTTAATTTACTTAATAAATATTCGCTATGGCCCGCTCCACCCAAGGTCGCATCAACGTAGATACCGTCAGGCTTTACGTCGAGCATATCAATCGTTTCGTGGAGTAAGACCGTTACATGATGAAATTCTTTTGTCATATCTTATCTATTTTACCACAAATCCGACTAGCTTGCACTAGTCAGACAAATAGGTCAAAAAAAGTAAGATTTCTTTAAGAATATGTCAAATATGCTTGACATCTATTTCATAGAAGAATATAATATAGTCAAATATATACGACATAACTCAGAAAGGAGAACAGATGAATCGTGTGAAAGAATTTCGCAAGGAACTGGGCATTTCCCAGCTCGAGCTCGCCAAGGATATCGGCGTCTCGAGACAGACCATCAACATGATTGAAAACGACAAGTACAACCCAACTCTGGAACTCTGTCTCAATCTCGCCCGCAGCCTCCAAACTGACCTCAACAGTCTCTTTTGGGAGGATGATTTTTAAAAAAGGAGCCGACACATGAAAAAAGAAACCTTCACTGAAAAACTGATCAAGCGCACATACGGTATTTCTGATCCACTTGACGAATACAAACGACGCGAGGCAGACCGTATAGGTAACCAAGTCTTTATCTTCCTCTTTTATCTGATGATATTTGGGAATTTTATTCCTCTCGTTCTGGCCTATAAATATCCTCAACTAGTGGCTCTAGTCTATCCTCCTCTGATTTTAGCAATCGCCCTCATCGCTGCTGCCTATGTCACCTATCAAATGCAAAAAACAGGGATTACAACTATTGAACCAGATATGCTGAATGAGAAAGAAAGTAAGCAACTACACTACCCAGGTCTTAAAGCAGGTTTGTTCTTTGGTCTATGGATGTTTTTTATAACTCCTCTTCTCAGTATACTCATAGGTGAAGGTCAGGACTATTTTCATTCTCTTCTCACTATAAGAAATGGTGTATCAAGTATTCTCGGTTCTATTTTCTTCGGAGCGAGCATACAGTTCCTCATCTCCCGTCGCATTGCAAAAGCTAAGGAAGATCAGAATGATTAGGAGGTACCTATGAAATCACTACTAATTTTACTTACCTATCATCTTTTGTTCAGTTCTCTGCTCATCTTCATCATCATTTCAGGGAACTTGCCAATCAGAGAGATATTCCTCGTGCTAGTCTTTATTCCAGCACTTAACAAAGGACTGACCTATCTAAAGATTGACTCCACAAAAACGCGCATACTCAACTTAGCACTATGCTTTATGATTCTATCTTTGCCACAACTGATGCTCATCTCAAGCGATTGGAAGTATTATTTACTGCTGACTATCGCTAGCATTTCTTCCGTCACTTATCTTTATTATCTCTATCAATTCGTAAAAGAAAATCAGTAAAACCGCTCTTTTAGGAGGTTACTAGCATGAAAAAAGAAGACTTAACCACTCGCCTACTCCGAAATCTCTTTCACATCCAAGGCCCTTTTGACGAATGCCGGCAAGAAATTATCTACAAGGCTTGTGCCCGTTCCATGGTCCAAATCGTTTATTCTTCCTTCTTCCTCTTCTTGTTTTATCTGTTATTTGGACGCTTCATAGAAATCGTTCGCTATGCCATGCCCTACGTATACTCTGGACTCATTTTTTTCATTACTTTAAAAACTCAAAGAGCCGTCAAAGAACTCCATCTGGAAAAAGATGACAAGTCAGAAATCATCCTCAAAACCTACAGCAAAGGCCAAATCAAATTCCGAAGCTGGGTTGTGTTTATTGGCCTTCAGATTGGCCTCTTTATCCTACTCATCTTTCATAAAGTCTTCGTTCAGCAGATGTCACTTCCAGATTTTGTGAAGCTGCTCATGCAATTCGATAAAAGTGGTCCTTTCCTGATGTATGGCCTCATTATCGGTAGCATTTTTGGAACTCTGACCTACGGATTTCTATCATTACAGGAGGAGAAAACTCCTAAAAATACCAAACAGAAGGAGAAAAGCAAGCAATGACTTCACTATACGATTTTTCAGTCTTGAACCAAGACCATCAAGAAACTCCACTAGAGACCTATCTTGGTAAGGTTCTCTTGGTTGTCAACACTGCTACTGGATGTGGTTTAACGCCCCAGTACCAAGGACTTCAAGAACTCTATGATCGCTATCAAGAACAAGGTTTTGAGATTTTAGACTTCCCTTGCAATCAGTTTATGGGACAAGCACCAGGTAGCGCAGAGGAAATCAATGCCTTCTGTAGCCTACACTATCAAACCACCTTCCCACGTTTTGCCAAGATCAAGGTCAACGGTAAGGAGGCAGATCCTCTCTATGTTTGGTTGAAAGAACAAAAATCTGGCCCACTTGGAAAACGAGTCGAATGGAATTTCGCTAAGTTTCTCATCGGTCGTGATGGGCAGGTCTTTGAACGCTTCTCTTCAAAAACAGACCCAAAACAAATTGAAGAGGCCATACAAAATCTACTATAATTCACAATCTCACTATGATTAGGTTTCCTTTAGCCTAATGAATAGTGAGATTTTTTGATGGACTTTGACTTAAATAGGAAAACACCCCATGATATGAACCATGAAGTGTTGTAAAAATGATACATTCATAGCAGACAAGGCACTACTGACTGCTATTCTTGACTCCTGAGTATGTATAGGCCCTATTTCTGGAACACTCTTTTTCCGTTACCACCCTAAAATAAAAGCGATGCTCCCGCCCATCCTTAGCATTTTCTTTGTTTAAGACAAAGTAGTTTTTCTGATTCATCGCCATGGTTCGTAGGATGTCATCAATCAAGAAAGTCAAAGGTACGTTCATGGCAGAGTATTTTTGAAAATCCTCTTCAAAACGAATATAGTCATCTGAAAAATAATCCATCTGCAGTTTGTTTTCATACAGCTCTTTTCTAGTCATAAACTCCCTCCTCCCACAGCCGAATTTCTAGGATATCTTCAAGCTCTATCGATCTATATCCCTCGTTTGTTCTAATAGATAGGGCTTGATGTGATAACTCTCTCACTTCACCGATGATAGTGGTTTTCTGCTTCTTTTCCTTGACCACAAAGCATCCCTTCAGTTGGCCAACATAAAGCTGAGACAGCAAGTGCAACTTCTCAACTGGGTTCAAATCCGTCGAAAAATCAACCCGATTTTTTTCTTCACTGAGCGAACTGGTGTGTTCTGAAAGGTAAAATCCCATCCACTTCTGCATACCTGGATCTTGATAATCTCGCGCAGATTGAAAAGGTAAATAAGAACGATCAATCATTGTAATCCATCTAATCCTCCAGCAGAATGACCCCCAATCAGCTTGCTTCTGGCAAGACTCCTAGAGGCTTCTTCTAGTGCATTGGCTCTTAAAAGGGAAGTGAAACCAAATTGTTCCCGAATCGAGTCAATGGCCATCTGGAGCCTTTCTTCTTTTTCTAACTTATCAATATCATCAAAGAGGGATATCAAACCGAAGGACTCGTCTACAAAGCCTGAATAGTTAACTCCGACACTTCTGACCGCTCCAGGAGTGTATTTATTATGAAATAACTTCAAAACATAATCCGTTAAGACAGCTGTATTATTGGTCGGCTCGACCTTCATTTGTGTGTGAATAGACGACCTGATCTCCTGTTTAGAGAAACCGACATAGATAGAGACAAGGGTTGTTTTCTTTCCAGACCTTCTCAGTCTAATAGCCACCTGCTCCGCCATTTCTCGGAGAATAATTTCAATATCCCGTAGCTTCACGTAGTCTCTGGGCAAGATTTGAGAATTCCCCAAGCCCTTGGATTTGGCTTTATAGGGCTTATGAACATTGCTTTCATCAATCCCGTTAGCATGAAACCACAAACGCAAGCCAGCCTGACCCAGAACTTTCTTTAGCTGGTCGGGATTGCTGGTTGCCAATTCCTTGATGGAAAAAATCCCCAGAGCATGCAAACGTTTCTCCATCCGCCTGCCAATTCCCCAAAAGTCGGTCATCTTGGGAATGAACCAGACCTTCTCTTCCACATCCTGGTAAGACCAGTTGGCCCTCATGGTCGGAGTGTGCTTGGCTTCATTATCCAGAGCCAGCTTGGCCAGTAAGGGATTGGCATTGGACATACCTACTGTAGAGTAGATCCCTGTCTGCCTCCAAATATCCCTCTGAATACGAGCAGAAAGCATATCCAGCTTGTCTTTGCGAGAGAGACTCTTATCTGGGATAAAATAGTTGAGCGAACTAGTCAGGTCAATAAAGCCCTCATCGATAGAGTAAGGATAAATATCATCTGAACTGCCATAGTTTTGAAAGATTCTCTGGATTTCCATATTGACTGCGATGTACTCATCCATCCTGGGTGGCACAATCAAGGTCACTTGAGCCCAATCTTCGATGTAGCGAACATAGTCCGAGTCAGTCGGTAGCCCTTGCTTTCGAGCATTGTAATAGGAAAATTTGCGGGTCTTGATATCAAAGGGCAGATCATAGGCCCGACCAACATTTGACTTGCCAAAAATCTTCTTAAACAGGGGAGAGGAGGCTAGGATAAGACCAGTTGAATTATCCGCGCGACTCATGACACAAAGCGAGGTTTTCAGCGGATGTAAGCCCCTTTTCACGCACTCAACACTGGCATAAAAGGATTTCATATCGACAAAGGCAATATCACTTTTGGGCTCTCTGGAATAATCAAAATAGCCCATAGGCTAGCCCTCCATTGGCACAAAATTCCCAACAATAATCCCCACAATCCGAGGATCTTCCTCATAGGAGATGAAAATATCCTTGTATTTAGGATTGATAGAGACCAGACGCAAGCCATCTTCCTCACGATAAACCCGTTTGATATAGGTCTGGTTGTTGCAAACCACTGCATAAACCGCCCCATCATAATCAAATCCGGTCTCTCGAATCAAAGCCACGGAACCATTTTGATATTTAGGTTCCATGGAGTCCCCAGTCACCCAGGAAGCAAAATCGTGGGCTAGTTCCTCATTAAAGTAAACCGTATCAAAATTCCGATCATCATAAACCGAAGCCCCGATCCCTGCTGACATGCGTTCATAGACACGATATTCGTAGAGACGCTCTGGCATGGTCGCCACCTTCTGAGTTTGTTCTTCTTGAGCCAGGTTGCGAGCATAGAGCACAACCTTGTCCTTCCCTTGCTTGGAGAGGCTATTGTAGAGACGAACAATCTCAATCTGAGTAAAATACCCTTTTGCTACTTTTAAAATCTTCTCCAGCTGAGCAACTTTCTCCTGGGACGGTTCCTTGATGCCACGCTCCCAAGCGGAGTAAGCCTGAAAACTAATCCCTAATTCCTCTGCAATCTCTTTTTGTGTCAGTTTTAGCTCTTTCCTCCGAGCCCTGAGTTTTTCTGGTTGGTACATGATTCACCTCCTAGTGTGATGCTTTAATGGACATTATCTCCCTTAGAAAGACTAATCGATGCTTGAATCCATATTTTAGAATTCAACCAATATGGTTTAGTTTTATTATATAAAAAAAGTGAACGATTGTCCACTAGGAAAAGCAGAAACATCGTGAGTTTTATACTCAATGAAAATCAAAGATCAAACTAGGAAACTAGCCGCAGGCTGTACTTGAGTACGGCAAGGCGACGTTGACGCGGTTTGAATTTGATTTTCGAAGAGTATTAATCAAACTAAAAGGACCTAGCCCTATACAATACAGAACTAAATCCTTTGAATAAATAATTGATCTAACTTTTAGAATCCCTACAGAAATTCCAGTTTTTCTCTATTTGATACCAGACATTAGTTTTTCAATACGCGGAACGTAGAAGAGTAAGATAATACTGAATACAATCGTAATTCCTCCAACAATTCCATAGTAAGCAACTTCAGTTTCGCTTGTATAAAATTTTACAATTTGAGCATTGATAGCTTGGGCAGCTGCATTACTCAAGAACCAGATAGACATCATTTGTGCTTGGAAGGATTTTGGTGCTAACTTAGTAGTGACTGATAGACCAATCGGCGAAATCAGCATTTCCCCTACAATCACAATAGCCCAACTCATAATCAACCAGAGAGGACTGACCTTAACATCTGTCCCAAAGAGCATCCCTGGTAACATCATCCACAAGAAGGATAAACCTGCAGCAAATAAACCGTAAGCAAATTTCTTAGCAGAGGATGGTTGCTTTTTACCCATTTTCCCCCACAACCACGCAAAAATCGGCACATAAATCATAATGAAAAGGGGATTGATACTTTGGAAAAAGCTAGATGGAAAATGAATCTGATTCCCAAATACATTAAAGTAAAGTTGAGTTTGATCATCCGCAAATAGAGCGAGAACAACAGAACCCTGTTCCTCAATAGACCAGAAGAGTACTCCAGCGATAAATAGAGGAATGTAGGCAAATACTCGAGATCTCTCAGTGGCAGTTATTTTCTGACTAGATAAAATCTTAAAGAAATAGTAGATTGGAATAATTACAGCAATCACTGTAAAGATATTAACAATCATATCCACGTTAAACTGGTGAGTAAAGACTAAACCTATAACCACAAGAATAACCATGACAAGTGTAATCAGCAAGCGTTTAATCAAGGTCTGCTGCTCCTTCTGTGAAAGTGGATCAGTGGGGTAAAGACTTGATTCAGGCAGATATTTCTTCCCATCCAAAACATACTTCACTAGACCAAAGAACATCCCAATAGCAGCTAATGAGAAACCTAGATGGAAATTGACTTCCTGACCTAGATAACCCACTAGATAAGGGGCAACGAAGGCACCTAAGTTAATACCAAAGACAAAGATACTAAAACCTGCATCCCGTCTATCATCCTCTTTCTCATAAATTCCCCCCACCATATCTGAGATATTGGGTTTTAAAAATCCAGTACCAAAGATAATCAAGGCAATAGAAAGATAGAGAGCCACTTGTCCAAAAGGTGTTGCCAAAGCAATATGCCCTAGCATAATCAGAATCCCACCGTAAAAGACAGTCTTACGACTTCCTAAAATACGGTCACTGACAAAACCACCGATAACCGAGGACAAAAATACCAGCGAGCCATAAATCGCCATAACCGATGCAGCTGTGGTCTTATCCATTCCCAATCCACCATCTTGCACACTATAGTACATATAGTAAAGTAGGATAGCTCGCATCCCATAGTAAGAAAAGCGTTCCCACATTTCTGTAAAGAAGAGGGTGGACAAGCCCATAGGATGTCCAAAAAATGTTTTCTGTTTTTCCATATATATTCTCCTTTAACGATATAATAATTCATTTTACAGAATTTTCAAATAAATGTCAAACAAATCCTGTTTGTTTTAGAAAATTTTCTGAAAAAATCACACGTCTCATACTTAATTCCACCATAAAAATCCATTTCAGACTAACTTCCACTTCGGTAAACAAAAAACATCCCTATGCCAAACTTGTAATTACTAAAATACAAGCCAATAAGCATAGAGATGTAAAACTGTTACACATTAAAAATAAATAATTAGCAATTAAATAATAGAAATTGTGTACGAAATGTCTCAATTAGTTTTCGCTAGTAAATATCATTTCCAACAAACGCCCTCTCAATTCCTTATCCTGATGATGCAAGATATTCATTAACTCATGAGAATTTTTCGCATTAATGAATTGATTTAACAATCTATCTTTTAATTCATATGGAAGAGAAGCCGTCTTCAGTAGTCTAAAAACTTCATCATTCAGAGATGTCGTTTTATTATCTTTACATTCAAATCTAGCTGTATCATTCTTATTTGTCAATTCAATTATAGACACATTCGTTCCTTTAAAATGAATTCTATGCCTTCTATTGCTTGGAACGATACTAGAATCTCCTTGTAATGTTAACTCCACCATCCCCATTTCCCAGTCGATTGACAATCTTGTTTTATATCTTTGACCATTTTGATCTTCAATCATTTCAAAAGAATGTTGTTTGCCTGGGAATACATACCAATCTACAACTTCAGGTAAATCAACACCCATATCTATCTCAGAACCAACCAAGGGAATGATTGCACCACTTTTTGCAAACACAGGTATAGTCGAAATGTCTCTATAAACACTTAACTTCACACCACCTGTGTACTTTTTCTCTGAAAAGAAGTCATACCATTCACCTTCAGGGAACCATACATCTACTTTTGCAGATTGGAATGCCAAATCCATCTTTTCTACAACGGGAACCACCATCAGTTCTGTTCCAAAAAAGTATTGATTTGGAACATTATAGCTCTCATCATTCTCTGGATAGAAATAATACATTGGGCTGATTAATGGGGCACCCTCCTCGTGTGTCTTTACATTCATAGTGTATAGATAGGGAATCATCTGATGTCTCAAACGAAGGTATTTCTTCATAATCTTAGATGTTGTTTCTGAAAAAAACCAAGGTTCTTTACTATTAAAAGGACTTCTAGAACTATGTAATCGAGTTATCGGACTAAAAACGCCAAACTGTAGCCATCTGGTTTGTAGCTCTTCGTCATAATCCCCCAGCATGTGTCCACCGATATCATGACTCCACCAACTATAACCGATATTAGATGCTGTCGCTGTAAAATAAGGTTGAAATCTTAAGGAATTCCAACTAATAATAGTATCCCCTGAAAAACCAACAGGGTATCGGTGACTACCAGGACCTGCATATCTTGATAAAATTAAGCCACCTTCTGCATTTTTACAACTATCCTGATAATGATAATGGTTTAAAAGCCACAGTGGATCCAACATGCCTTGTGTCCCTTGTTGCCAGTCAATCCACCAAAAATCTACTCCCTGCTTTTCTAGCTCATAATGAACATCTTTAAAGTAGGCTTCCCTAAAAGAGGGATTAAAAAAATCAAAAATAGCAGGTTCCTCTAATTCTACATTTAACCCCAATCGTTTTGCGACTTGAGGATAAGCTTCTTCATAAGCCCGTATACCATCAGCAGGATGGACATTTAAAGAGAGTTTTAACTTTCTATCATGAAGTTTTTGCAATAACTGTTCTGGATTAGGTATTAAGTTTTTATTCCAACTATATCCTGTCCAGCCACTTCCAAAACGGGCTGGAATGTCAGTTATATGCCAATCCATATCTAAAACACCGATAGATAATGGAATTTTCTCTGTTTCAAATCTGTCTATTAAATCCAAGTATTCATCCGACGTATAAGGCCAATACCTACTCCACCAATTACCTAAAGCATATCTTGGCAACAAGGGTGTTGAACCAGTCAAATGGTAAAAGTCTCTGATTGCTCCTCTATAATCATGCCCATAGGCAAAGAAATACAGGTCAATTTGATTTTCTCTCTCAATATAACCAGACTGTTCATCCCAAATAAATCCTTGAGAATCATCCAATAAGGCTATACCATTTCGGCTAATAATTCCATCTTCTAACGAAATTGCTCCATCTGCCTTATCCAGAGTCCGAGCTGTTCCTTTTAACGTTTCAATAGATTCACCAAAATACCAGCGACTACCATATACGGCAAAATTTCCTTTTAATTCTATAAATAAATTTTCGGCGTTAAATTCTCCTTTATTAAAGTGCAGATGAAAATAGTCCGTCATAATATCTAGTACGTTTGATGTCTCGATATAATCTAACGAAACTTGACCAAAATCTCTATTATAGATAAGTTGTGTAGTTCTATCCTCAAAACTTCCAGTTTGAGAGTATTCTAGCCTTACTAACTTGTCTGTTAATACAGAGATTCGATAAAACTCTCCCTTAAAAATTTTCAATTTGTTTTCCTCCTTTTATGGTAGCATAAAAACAGAACGCACCATTTTTGATGCGTTTTTCGTTATTCTGAATGCAATGTTCTATCTATGACAAATGATACTCAATTGAAAAAATGTAGTGGACAAAATATCTTTTAACAAATCAAGATGTTATTAAAGAGTTATCACTTTTCAACTTTTCTAAGCTTATGTAGTTGTGAAACTAACTCCTTTTAAACTATTAACTAAGATAGGATTGATAAATAATTTCAAACTCTTACTAGCAATCATACGATATTCAAGCTCGCGTGCTTTTTTCCTTCCTGCTTATTTCTTAAAACTGAAGAACCCGGATAGGTATATAAATTATCTAGATCAAAATAGTCATAAGAATTATAACATTTACGCTTCATTAAGCCATCCCCAGACCAAGAGCTTCATCTCGTAATTTTTCAACATCACTAACCGTAGGTCGCCATCCTTCAATCATATTTGTACTTAAAGCATACAAAACACTCTTAAAAACGGATTGGTTTTCAAAAGCTACTCCCATGATTGTCATCTTTTCTTTATCTATATCTAAGGACATATGCTACCTCATTTAGTTACATTATACCATGTTTCTCTGTAGCTTTTAAAAATTTTATTTTGTCTGTAACGCCTTAATATTCAGTGGGCTTATCCTTTGTATATAAATTTCTAGTGGGCCTATATTAAAGTATCTATTTACCTACAAATAGATCTTCCCACTGTGTAATAGATGCTGGAAGAATCGTTTTATTCTCCTCGTAGAAAGCTAATAAATCACTATCCTCTATTTTAATTACATTTTCAATTTGATCTAAATTAATTATTTTTGGACCATACAAATAAACTAGACAGCCATCATCTACATATTGTTTAAATTCTAAAGCATCAAGTTCATTTGCCTTCTTCCCTTTTACTTGAACTACTGCTTTTCTTGGATTATTGATGTCTCTTGAGATCATCTCACATTCAATTTTTATGGTTGTAGACTTCTTTGCAATCGAATTAGAAAGTACATAATAATTTTCCTTAATTTGAAGATATGAGATAACGAGTTCTTCTAAATCAAATTCAGGCAGATTATTAAGAAGTCCTCCTCTAAATGGAGTTATCTCAAAATAATTATTTTTCGAAAATATATTAAACAACAATTTTGAGTATTCTATTATACTCTTATCCCAAATCCTTTCAATCGTACTACCACGTGGCCTATTAAAGGAAGATTTAATCTGTCCAGGAACTTGCATTCCAACATTAAATGCATCAACAGATATGATTGAACCAATATCTAAATTAGTGTCACAGACTACTTTAGCAGAAGATTTCGCTTTACATATCCAATAATTTCCATTTAAATCTCGTGTCCAGAATAAGTCATCTATCTTAGCATCCTTAAAAACATTTATTGCCGGATTCGCTCTACCTCGTTCTTTTTTTATTCGTTTATAGTATTCATTAAAGTCATCTTCACTAATATCGCTACTTAAGCGACTCCAACCAAGTGCAAGATACTGTTCAGAATTATTTAAACAGAAGTCAATCAACTCTTGCCTAATGTTATCATTTCTTTTTAAGTGTATTCTTGCAACATAATCCATTCAAATTAGCCTCTCTTACTTTTTTCTTTCAAAATTATTTCGACTCCCGCTTGATGTAAAATATCATATCTAGCACGACTTACTTCTGATTCATCGATTAAATTAAGAAGATGATCAATTTCTTTTCTTCCTTCTTCACTTAACTTTGGCTTTATATCAACTAAATTTTTTTGTAGTCTTAAAAACAATTGAATAGCTACTTCGTAATCTTTTTTCTCTTGTAATTCTTGCTGCTGGGCTAAAAATTCTTTTTCTTTCTCTTCGTTTTTCTTCCTATTTTGTTCAGCCATTTCACAAAGTATTTCATAATCCACTGTTTGAGTCTCAAAATCTTTTTTTACCAACTCCATCATTTGAGGCGTAATACGAATACGATTATAAGCTTCTTTTACTAAGGAAGTGATTTTATCCCAATAAGGTATTTCTGAGTCTTCTCGAAACATTAATATTTCCCGATCCGTTATCACAATTTTCTTTTCTTCATCAATGAAATAGCCTTTTTCTTTGTAATTATTTAACTCAAAAATATACTTCTCTAATCTCCATTGTTTGACAATTTTTTTGGCATTGTCAGATAAATCAGCGTTGATCACATATCCATATAACCAATCAGGAAGATTAATATCACCTATAGTCCATCTTTGTTTCTCATCTGAGTATATTTTATTTCTTAATTCTCTGTCGGGAAATTTAACTTTATTAAAAACATACTTAATAATCTCGTCACCCTCTTGAATGTATTCGTTCCAATACTTGCTATACTTAGCGTAGGGGCTAAATGGACGAGTTCTATATATAACTCTACTCATTTCATCTTCTCCTTTAGTTGGTGAAATTCACAGTATTCTTTTCTAACAGACAAAAATTTCTCCCAGTCTTTCTCAAACATCTAGTCAATGTAATTTTCTTCCATTTTCTTAATAAGAATCTTCATATCATCAATTAACGACTGTGGAGACAATACCCTTAAGGATTCCGCTTGACCCAATAGCCACCTCTTCAGCCCTGGTGTATCCTGACTCACAGACTCAATAATATTACCATTTGATGTTTTTTCAATAATTTTTGCTGTAGGAAATTGATCAACAATAATTGTTGGATCATTGACGAATAGAACTCTAATATTTAACTCTTTTCCTATGAATGGATCTACACGCTTATTACGAATGTCTCCATCACGAAATTTTCTTCCATATGAGAGAGAAGGTTTCTTTTCTTTAGATTCTACCCAACTAAGAATTCTATCTAGTTTCAAGGTCATATATGAATCAAAAACTAAATTATAAGCTACTATGTAAAAGTAATGAGTATCATAATAAAGCGATACCGGGAAAATTGTATGGTACTTTTTAGTATTATAGGGAGATTGATATTCAATATCTAGTACCAATTCCTTACGAATCATTTCAGACCATTCCCAAACCTTACCGATACGATTTTGTGTGTCTGACAATGGTGCATAATTTAGCAACTCACTTGCAATAATACTGGAAACTTCATTTTGCTCATCTTTTGAAATAAGTGCTAATAAACTATCAAGTAATGACTTGTTTTCTTCCTTATTCAAAGAACGATTTTCTAGTAAAATCTTTGAAATTACAAGAATATCCTTTTTATTAAACAAAGATTTTCCTTTTAAGTATCTTGTATGGTGCTTTGCATCATAAGCAAGCTCTGCTGCAACCATTGGTTGTGTATCTAAGAAACCAGACAAGAGAGAAAAATCTCGTTGTATAGTTTTTTCACTAACACCAAATTCATCAGCAAGCTGAGCCTTAGCTAAATGCGCGCCAGACTGTAAGCGTAAAAATATAGTTAATAAGCGTTCTTGGTCGTTCATATAATTCTAATCCTTTACCAATATTATAGCATTTCCAATGATTCAGATTCAATCAATTTCTTAGTTCAAATCTTTTACTGATCGTACTCTTTTTTAAATACCGATTTCTTCTTTTAAAGCCTACTATAGTTTTTTTCTACCTTCCAAATCCTATCAACGATATTGATTTTGATGATTTTGCTTCAAGAGCTACAATAGCCTTATTAATATCTATCAATGTAATTTGATTTAAAAAGTTTTCATCTTCTAACTGAATCTTATTGCCTTCAATCACTCGTTGTGCTTGACAGAAGATAATCTCATCTACTAATTTGCGGACGTATCTAGCATTTCCAAAATTGTTACAATTGACAACTTCTGAAAAATGATGAAGTAGTACCATCTTACAATCGTCAGTTAATTGATAATGTCTTTTATTGATCATCAATTCTAAAATAGCAATTAGTTGATCAATTGTATAATCAAAAAATTTTATTTCTCTGGAGATTCTAGAGGATAATCCTGGATTAGTTTCAATGAATTGGGCCATCAATTCTTCATAACCAGCAAAAATAACCAAAACCTCATCCCGACGATTTTCCATTTCTTGTATAATCGCTGAAATAGCTTCGTGTCCAAAGTCTCTCTCACTACTCGGAATAAGACTATAGGCCTCATCTATAAAGAGTACTCCCCCTTTTGCGTCATCAAAAGCTCTTTTTACTTTTGGAGCAGTTTGGCCAACATATTCACCGACCAATTCTGTTCGCCCCACTTCCACTAACTTATTCTCTTGAATTATCTTATTATTGTATAAAATTTCTGAAAAAAGCCTAGCAACTACTGTTTTTCCAGTTCCAGGATTTCCAGAAAAAACAAGGTGTCGATTTAATACTTGGTTACTAAATCCATGAGCTTGACGCAATGCAGAAACCCGATTATATGCTAACTGCTGATTTAGGACTATTTTCACTTCTTCTAAACCAATTAATTCACTCAACTTTTTCTCCGCATTTTCTTCATCTTCAACTGACGATTCATTCTGGAGAATAAATCCATCGAGATTTAATTCGTTTTTATCTGAAGTATTATAATTATTTCGTACTGCAAATTCAACAAGCTCTTGAACAAAAAGACGAACTTCTTTAGCATCCTTTAGTACTTTATTTTCAGCTATTAATCGCTCAAAATCTTCGTTAGTCAATCGAACACCTTTTTGATTTAGCATTTGAAGACCAATACCTTTAAGTTCCGATTCATCATACTGCGGAAAATTAACTATTGATACCTTATTAAAATCTTCAAGCAACTCTTTTCTAATAGATCCCGCCTCCTGAATATTTCTAGAGATAATAATATTAAAGGAATTCCCCTTCTTCTGTCGAAAATTATCAAAAATGTCTGATTTTGTTTTTGATCTTGCCGAAAGATAATCAACTAATACAGGGAAATCTTTTTCACCTATTTTAGGAACAAAATATTGATTGCAATTAACAAATATCGCATTCATTCCAAAGAGAGACTCAAGAAAATTGATTGCAAACTTTCTACCCGAACCTTTCTCACCAGTAAAAATATAAAAGTGTTGCTGTTGTTCATTATTGTTTATTTTTTCTTGAAATGAAAGGTATGTAATTAGTCCTTGAACAGCCTTCTTAAAATCGGTAAGACCAAAAATGTTTTTCAATTCATCCAGTTTTTCAAAATTAGGCTTTAGATAATGAGGCATTGTCTCTTTATTTGCACTCAATAAGAATTTTACTAGTTCTCTTCTATCACTTGTTTCAAGTTTCTTTATAAAATCACTTTCTGTTAGAGTTTTAACTTTTTTTAATGTAAACTCATGATCAAAAAAATCCTTTATTTTCCCCATGATTTCTTGATCATTGTAATTTTCTTGAGAAATAAGGTAATAAGCGTCATCCTCTTTAAATAGCAATAAACGATTGGTCTTAATAAAATCTTCTGTTTGAGTTTTTAAGAAATCATCAGGATTCTTAAACTCAACTTGATAATAATTCATTTAATTTCACCTCTTTTTATTGATAATTTAAGTTTACAAAAAAGAGTGGACGTTTATTGTCCAGTTAATTATTTTTTTCAAGAAACATAAAAAAAGCACCCATGAGGTAAACTCTTGAGTGCTTTGAAACGTTGATATAATCGTATTGATTAACGTTTTGAGAATTGTGATGCTTTACGAGCTTTCTTAAGACCTGGTTGGGGCACCACTTATTTTATCCAATTTCAAAATGCTTTAAAATCAACGTTTTCATAAGTTTCTAAAAATTCAAATTTCAATTAAGTTCAATCACTTTCATTTAAATAAGGTAAACTTTCATTAAAAATAAGATAAAATCGAACCAGAATATCAAAAGTTTACCTTATTTGGTTTTCACAGAAGTTAAATAGTGGGTCATTACGTTTCAGTAGAAACGAAAAAACCTTGATTTAACGCGATTCTTGAATTTTCAAATTTCAATGTATTGCAATAAAAATCAACCGAATGACTACATTTTTGACTACATTTTTTGTGAAATAAATTAGATGTTCGGATATATAGAAAACGCTCTAGTCATATTGTCTAGAGCGTTTTTGTGTTGCTTATGAAAAAGAGATGATGATTTTAGATAACTACACATTTCAGATTTTTTAAAAATAAGATTTAATCGATGATCACTAGAAAGGATTATTATGTTTACAAAAAATAAGTTTCAATACTGTATTTACAATCATGAGAGATTAGAACTTCATGAGCTACAAAAGGAATATCAAGAGGATAAAGCTGGGACAAAACTCAAGTATGAAAACCAATTGTTTTGCTATGGTTGTTATAAAGTAGATTTAGTCATAAATGAGGAAAAGGGCAGAATGGGAAATCTTATAACTTACTGTTAGGCTAGGAAATTAAGAAATACTGTGGTAAACTATGAATAATAATAAATTTATTTCTGGTGATACTTTGTAACACTATTGTAGAGGATCTATTTCTTATTTAATTTACATAATATATTATGCACTATTAATCTTTTAAAATTTATAATTAAGGAGAAAAAATGAAACATATACAAATTGATAAGTTATTCGATGATAGCACATCATTAAAAATTGGTTATTATGAAGATAATACATTTAAGTTTATAACTAGTATATCAGAAGAAAAATTACATATAATGCTTAATTTTTGGGATGGAATTAACAAAATAGTTTATAGAGGTTTTTCTTCTAAGAGTATAGATAGTATTTTTTGGGAATACATTTTTTCTGTTGGTGACAAAGGTGATCATTGTAGAAATAGAGCTTGTTATGATTCTTGTGAAAGTGGTACTAGATATTTTTCGGATCACGAAAGTAGTGGAAAGGAAAATTATTACTATTTACTTTTAAAACTCCAAAATGATATTCTACCTAAATATAAAAATAAAGAGATGATCCCAAATATTGAAACATTGAAAGATCGATTTGAAGAATATAGAATAAAAAACAAGCTTGAATATGAGCAAATGTATTATTTGCTTCTTGTGTGGCTTCATAATATTGGCAATGCAACAGGTTTAAAATATGATAGCCCATTAATTTCTACAACTACTTCTCTAGATACAGCTTTTAGTTTCAAAGATAAGAACAGTCAAATACAATATGTTTTTATCATTTTATTAACCGAAAGTAAAATTAGCGATTATTTTGATACCAATAACTTGAATAAAATGCTGAAAGAAATAGATATAAATTGGTATGAGAATATTCATAAAGAGATAATGATCAAGGACTCTATTTTTCCACATACAATGATAGGTATAATAGAAAAAGCTGAGAAAGAAACAAAATTAATTCTAAATCCAAATTTGTTATATTATCTACAATTAGATTTAAAAACCGAATTTATTGCGAAATGGTTACAAAAGTTAGGTATGAGAGTTGATGATACAAAATTTGATGAAGGAGCAAAAAAATTAGGATTAAATAAAACATTTGAACAAGATGAGTCAGGAAGAAAACTTTTTAACGAAGATGGTGAAAGTCATATCGTCGGTGAAATAAACCTTCTCAATCATTTAGTTAGTGGTGATAATAAATAATTTAAGATAAATTAAACTTATTAAAATTTGAAAGCTTTCCAAAATATTCTTTACTCTTGCTGTATTTTTTAAGTAATTATCATATCTAGTTGTGCCTATTAACCTTCCTACATTCTTTATAGTGACTTTGAAGAATTCAAACCTATTCTTGATTTAGGTTAACTATATTGTCACTGTAGTCAAGTTGCTCGCTGTCGTAAACCAGTTGCTGAAAAATTAATGCCAGGAAGAGTTAGTCAACAAAATTTTGAGCTCATTAGTAAATTTATTGATGAATTTCATGCAGTAAGAGCAACTGTGAGAGTGATTGAAACCAAAAAGATTGATTTTAAACAATGATTTTAGTGATACATTTCAATTTTGAGTTTTAATAGCAACAAAAAAGCACTGTCGGAGGAAGTTGACAGTGCTTTTTTCTATTTTATCAGCAAGGATAGCAGGAAAATTTTAAAAAATACTATTCTCAGCTTTTTTACTAGAAAGATAGTGGGAGAAAGTTATTTTTATTACTATCTAATAGCTTAAATATAAAGGAAGTTAAAATGAAATACTAACAGTCAGGCGAAAAAGTTTTCAAATAAAGGAATTTGAAGAACTAACCAAACTGAAAAGGTATTTATATTGTACTGATATTTCATCGGTACAATAATAGTATATCAGATAGTCAATAAAAAATGCAAGGAGTTGGACAATGATTTTACCCTAAAAGTTAAAATTTTTTAAATTTTCGATGTGTGGATTAAATCTGAAGAAGTGTTCCACTTTAGGAATAATTTTTGCCTTGGACGAAAAATCAAACGATCGAAATCTGATTTTTCAGGATCTTCAACAAAATTCTCGTATTTTATGATATATTTTTCTAAAACACTTCCTCACTATCCAAATTTGGATAGGGTTTTTCATTATTTAAAATTCGACTAAGAATTTCAATGCTAGATTTTAAGTGAAATAGCTCAACTTTACGATATTCGTTTTCATTATTATTCTCTATGTTGTTACAATGTCGTTTAATATGCCATAAGGTTTTTTTGATATTATTTTCTTTTAAATTTTTCATAGTTTTATCATAACAAAGAAAAATAAAAAGATAAGCTAATAATCTAAAATGATTAAAAAGTAACCTGAACTGTGCCAAATACTTTAATAAGTTACTCATTTAAAATATTATTAATTAATGATATAATGATAGCATGAATTGAAAGGGGAATTAGAATGGATATTATTAACACAATTATTACTTCGGTTATCACATCAGGTATCATTGGTGTCTTTATATCAGAGTATTACCAAAGAAAAACTTTGGTCAAGAAAATGAAGAGGGATTTCGTTATTGAACTCTTTGGCAACAGGTTCATGTTAAAAGAAAATTACTATGGTGAAGCAACTGAATTGAATAGAACGTTGGGAAAAATTCCAATCATATTTTCGGATAATAATCAAGTTATTGAAAATTACGACTGCTTTCTTTCTGTTACAAATGATCAGAATTTTTTAAGACTAATTAAGGCTATGTGTAAAGATAAAAATGTGCAGATTGATATTTCAAATTGGGATGATACAATGATTACGAGAACACTTTCGGTAGAAAGATAGCAATAAGCGTTTGAAAAAAATAAAAAGCAAAGTATTTGATTAAATAAAGAATAGGAAAATATCAAATGAGCATGAACTCTGTGAAACTTTCTCCGACTAAACAGTTATTAATCATCGGAAATGGATTTGACAAACATTTAGGATTGAAATCCTTGTATGTAGAATATTACTTTTCTTTAACAGAGAATGAACAGAAGAACAATATTTTTACATACTTAGCTTCAAATAAAAATTATAATTGGGCAGATGTAGAATCGTTATTACTAAAATGTCTAATAATTATTAAAAAACTAGACGCCCAGACTGTTAAAGAATTTTTTTTAGCTTATAAAAGTGATTCTATAGAACAGATCTTATCTGGATTAGTTTCATCCAACAATTCACAAAAAATTATGACGATTTCAGAAGAAAAAGAACTAATAAAAAGAGTATTAAAATTCTTCTTTTTATCATCGCTTATATTTCCAGATTCCCTTTTAGAATTTTGCCAAGAACCTGATCATATTTTTCAAAAAAAACTGATGGATCTGATGATGGATCAAGTTAAAAATTTTGAATCAGGTTTTAAGGACTACCTCACAAATGAAATTAAAAACTTCCCCGAAGTAACTTATAATATTAAGTCTCAAAAATTTATAGATAAATTAATAAAATCTGGAGTTTATAATACTGATGAATATTGTAACTTCATCCTGTCATTTAATTACACTCATCTCCCTAATAGTACTGACTTCTTTAACTCCAGAGGAGGTAATAATGTTCATGGAACATTATTAGATAATATAATTTTAGGAATAGATCATCATGACTATCAAGAATTTATGGAGTTCACTAAAACATTCCGTATTATGACCGAACTCCAACAAGAACCTTTAAAAATTTATGATAATTCTATAGACATCATTAAATTTTACGGACATTCATTAGGTGAAGCCGATTACTCTTATTTCGTTTCAATATTCGATGCCTTTAATATATATAATTCTGATATAGTACTAAAGTTTTATTATGACGACTTCGATTGTCGCTCCCATAAAAAAGAACAAGTTGAAAGAGTTTATAAACTTATCAATCACTATGGAGAAACTTTTGACAATAAAGATCATGGACAAAATCTACTTCATAAATTAGTGTTAGAGAGAAGAATTTATGTATTGAAAGTAGAAGATGATGTTTTGTTTAGTTAAGGTATTTTTAAAAGTTATATAAAACGAACAATTTAAAATATTTGTAATTAAATAACTTTCTAATTTACTGAATATGTTCATAAGGATATTGTGTTTGTTATAGAAAATAGTGATTGAAGGAAAGGTTAATGAGAGTAAGAGTAATATATTTTTTTATTATTATTTTAATTGAATTATTAATTTTGAAAGAATACAATAGTATTAAATAAAAAATGAGGTAAATGATATGAAGTTAGATAGTCCACAGAGTATTTTTAATATGGGTGATACATCAATTCGTGTAAGGCAGGTGGTTGAAGTAAATAAACTCATTTTAAAACATATATCTGAATATATGAGTAGTGATTTTACATGGGAAAGAAACACTACGTTACAAGAAGAATTTTATAAATCTTTTATTGATGAAATTGTTAGACTTGAAACGGAAGAAGGACTAGAATTATTCAGTGATTTTCAGAGAGCAAAAAATTACCATGTGAATCGTCAGAAACATGGATTTAGAGGTAGAACTTTAACTAATGCTCTGGTTAAAACGGGATTAATATCATCGGAAAGAAAAGTTAGTTCAGTAGGAAGAGCATACCTTAATAATGATCTTAAGAAGAGTGACGCAGTTGAAAAACTTTTAAATTTATCTGAAGATAATCTTGTTTATTTCCGTCAATTTTTAAAATTGAGAATATATTCTTCTGATTCTGAGAACTATTTCTATAATTTCAGGTTTGCTTTGCTATTTCTAAAAAACTATGATGATGTTCCACAACAAGATTTTTTAAAAATTATTGAGTCAATTAAACCAAATCAAAGTGAAGCAGAGATCTTAAATATTATAAATGAATACCAAAATACTTATAATAATCAAGAGACGTTTGAAGAATATTATAGACGAATTTTCGCTTCTAATTTACGTTCTCAATCTGAACTAGATTATGTTAAAACTTTTTTTAGAAATCAAGATTTATCTGATGAAAATTTTATAAGATATTTCAATAATAGAGATAGCAATAAGACATCTTTATTATATAAAGAGTATGTTCTAAGCCTTTTAGAATTTTCAACACATCGTTCAGATAATTTACTAACAAAAATTATTAAATTATCAAAAGATGATAAAATAAAAAAAGCTTTTGGAGGAGGAAGAATTCCTCTTAAAATTAATAAAAATAATTCTGTTTCTGAATTTATTGATAATAATATTAGTAATCCTCTTCTTAGTGGTGACGGTTATCAGATTTATCTTCAATTTATTTTTAGTAAACATAATGATTTAATCAGAGAATATTCAGATATGTGTCGTAGAGCATTCCAAGTAACTGGATTGATTAGTTTTGAAAATGGTTTAGCAAATCTTAATAATAAATGGCTTCTATCCCCCTTAATTGACATACTAGGGAGTAAATTTAATTTAACAGGCGATGATCCGTATGATGACTATGAAAAAAATGAGGGAAGCTCTTGGTTTTCTGATTTATCATTGATTGATATTTTTAGTATTACAGACGAAGAAATAAGTTCAATTTATAATGTATTAAGTGAAGAGTTTGGCGTCGCTAATTTAGATCAGGTAAATGACTTAATTATAGATAGAAGAGAAAATGAATATCGTGAATTTATAGAATCACAATTCCCAATTGAAAAAGTTTTAGATATTTTGGAATCAATTAAAGAGAGAGAAGATGGGAAAGTTTTTGAACTTGTAACTGAAAGCGCAACTATTCCTACAATTTTTGAATATATTTTAACGATTGCTTGGTACTATATATCTAAAAATAAAAGTTTCTTGGTGCATCAAACTTTCCAAGTATCACTTGACGGTAATAAACTACCTCTGACTCATCGAGGAGGGGGAGCTGGAGATATAGAGGTTATTGCTGATGAATATTCTCTTTTAATTGAAGCAACACTCATGGATATGAGTGCTCAAAAACGAGGTGAACTTGAGCCAGTAATTCGTCATAGCATTAATTTTGAAATTTCTAATAACGGATCTCAAACTATATTTATAGCTAATGAACTAGATAATAATGTATTAAATATTTTTAGAGCTAGTCAACATATACAATTTAATGGCACTTTAAACGCAGGGACTATCGATGGTTTAAGCATTTTTGCATTGACTACAGAAGAAATGATAGATATTTTAAATAATGGTATTACAGACATAGACATACTTGAAGTTATAAACTCACATAGGAAGTCAGTCCCAGAGCCAATTTTAAATAATTGGAGAGAAAACATAGTTAAAGATATTTTTGAGAGGTAATAGAATTATGATTTTTACAATTGATAGATTACAAATTGTTAATGAACAATTAATTGCATTTGAATTTTATAATATTGATGTTGAAAAATGTAATGAACAATTTATTAAGGAAAAAGTAGAAGTTTTGAAAGGATTGGTGGGTACAAAAATTGATGCTTTTTACTATATAAGGTATAAAGATAATTTTACATACTTTGAAGTAGAAGGGAATGGAGAAGTATTTCATTGTGATTATGAACAGTTTAGCTTGTGGTTTTTAGAATTAAATAGACAAGTAACAACAGACATAGATAGATCAAAACCACTCGGTTCTGATAGACATGAGAATATAGATAGATATGTTGCTGACCTTTTGAATACATACTATCGATCTACTTATGAGACGATTGATTTTTTTGTTGATGACAATGGTTTAAAATTAGTTAAATCTATTCTAGATTCTTGTGAGGAGCCAACCTTTGGGTTTGATTTGGACTTATATTGTAGCAATAGTGGTATAATTTTTGAATTTTTAAAAAGAGAAAATGCGAGTGTAACTAATTTGACTGCACATCCAGCGCGTTATCCTTGGAATAAGCAAAAATTTGTATCATTATGGAAAGCAACTAGAAGAATGTCTGAAAATAATAGATTAGCATTAATAAATTATAGTGATGATCCTACAGAATCTGTAGGGTTAATAGTTGTTCAGGATTTTGACACTAACATGAGAAATAGGAGGATGAGCTTATCTGAAATTGCCTATAATATCGGGAAAAAAGAGGACATAATTCAATTACTGAAAGCAATCGAAAATGGGAGATTGGAAGCGAATGATTATTTGTCTCACAAACCAAAAGAAGTCAGAAATCGTGAGTTTTTTGCTACTGTGTATGATGAAGGTTATTATTATTATAAGCATGACAAAAAATGGAACTGTTCTAATATAGGAAGAAATTATATTCTAGGTAACGGAGAGACTAAAAAAGCTTGAGGGATTTTTAAACCTCAAGCTTTTTAATAATTTGTTATTAAAACTTCTAAAGTGTTATTTTCTTTTGCTTTTGATTGGTAATTTGAGTTATTATAGTTAAAATCTAGTTCATGAACGTTATAATTTTTTGCCCATTCAGAAAGTATTTTATTTTCATTTCCCTTATGAATTAAGACATTTGATAGGGCAAATTTGACTCCTTTAGTGTTTAACTCATCTAAACAATTTAGAAGGTCACTCTCGTCCTTTTCAGTCCATCCTCCGCTCTCATTATAAGCAGCAGTTGATAAGAGATAAGGTGGGTCAAGGTAAACAAAATCATTATCGTTGAACTTTTGTTGGTTTAAAAAACTTTTAAAATCTAATGAAGAATATTGAATTTTTCGTCTATGTAGTTCATTTATGAACTTTTCGAGTTTTAAAGCCATTTTTTTATTGAAATCTCTTTTTCCAGTTGGCATATTAAAAAATCCATTACTATTGAATCTTATTTGATTATTGAAACCAAAGACGATTAAAATATAAAAAATTAATGGTTCAATATCTTTATCAAAAGTACCAGCGTTGTATCGTTTTCTCAACTCTATATACGATTTTTTGTTAACTTCTTTCAAACCAATAGTTGAGTTTGTATTATAGAATTCATATCCATAAATTTTGGTATTAGATAATTTGTATTCTGAAATTATTTTTTCTATATTATTTAATATGTCATCAACTTCAGACTTGTCAAAAAACTCATATAATTCGATTACTTTTTTATTGATGTCGTTTATGAAGTATTTCTCTGCTTCGATATTAATTGTTATATTTGCTCCACCAGCAAAAACATCATAAAAGTTTCGAATTTTTTTGGGGAAAAGAGGAAGTAATTGAGGAACTAATTTAAATTTACCACCTGTGTAATTTATGGCTGATTGAACCGGTTTAGACTTCGTGTTATTTGTAGGATTATTTGATACCTCACAGAGGTATAGAATTTCTTTATGATTTTCAATATTTGTTTTACCAGTGGTGAAAACTTTAAATGGAGTTTCAAAAATTTTAACAGTACCTTTTTTTTCTAAGATACTAATGATTTCTTCATTTGAAATTTTTGCGTTCGAGCGTCCACTACCTTTTTTTGCCATATTGTTGTAGGATACCAAGATATATTTTGCTTGTATATTATTAATAAGGTCTTCAAAGGCCTCAGTAGCTTTTGAAGTAGAATATTTAGATTTAATATGAGTTCTATCCACCATTTTTAGAGCAACTCCAGTTAACTCGGATTTTTTCCAATCGACAATGTTCTCTAAAAGATGATAGGTATCGCCATACTGTCTAGAGTTGTAAGGTGTATCGATGTAGACTAAATCGGCTTTGATCTTTTTAACTAATTGATTAGCATCCTCACAGTAAATTTCATTATCTTTGTTAATAATATACTCGGGAACCTTTAGATGAATGGGATTAAGAGTATCCATTTTTTTTCTATATGCATCATAATGTCCCACTGTATTTGCTACTTTATCCATGGCATATAGAAGTGAAGTCAGTAAAAAAGACTTCTCGCGTTCATTAACGTCATATGAATCGATCTGTTCTCTAATTGCTCCTATTTTTTTAGCATTTTCATAAGAAAAATATTTTCCTCCAAAATTTATTGAAACATAATTATCTGATGTAGGAGTCAAATTATTTAATTCAGTAATTATAGATCTCACTTTATTATAGTCTATATTTTCATTTCCAAACCAAGTGTAATAATTTATTACATTTGAGTGTAAAATATCATTAATAATAATTTTTTTTCCTTTTTTTCTAAATAAATCTGCAACGACACCAGTTCCTCCAAAAATATCAGCTACAGTTTTAATATCAGAAATATTATTTTCAACGACCTCATTGATAAAATCTAACATTTTAAGTTTAGAACCTAAATATCTTCGATTTTCAATTCTCAAAAATGAATCATCAAAATGAGTATTGTTGTTTTCAGCTGTTTTTCTTTCAATTATATTTTGAATATTTGAAATATCTTCATCAGACCAAATATACCAATTTCTAAAATCTTTTTTAGGTGCCGGAAGCAATCCTTCATTGATCCAGTTATGTAATGTTTGGCGTGTTAAATTAAATTTCTTTTCAACCATTTTTGTCGAAAAATTCATTTTGCTCTCCCTATATGCAACTATGCATCTTATTTGTTTTACAGCTATACAATTATAACATAAATTAAGAGTTTAGGGTATTTCAATCTTAAAAAAATGAAAACTTTGCAATATCAAAAGCACCAAAAAGTTCTAGTATAATTTCGCTGGGTGAATAATGTAAAATCCCACTTAGTGAGTTATTAATAACATTCCCAGGTAATTCTGAAAAATAACCTTTTATTTCAAATTCTTTATCCCAAGTATAATCTTCAAATTTCATATTTTTCTCCAGCTGAATGTTTTACTGACATTCTTTTACATTTTTTCAATTTCAAATTAGTAAATCTTTCAATTTTTAAAGTGATTATTTTGAAAATCGCTCACTAGTTTATTTAATCTGAATTTCTCTTCTACAATTTCAAACTCAACTTTGTTAGTTCCCTCCTTCGCATCAAATATTAACTGCGAGTCATTAAAAAGTATTTCTTCAAATACTTTTTCCCCATCCATCAAATATGACTTGAGTGAATACTGCTTAGAGCCTTTTTCAAATTTAATATTTTTGTCATTATATATCTTCTCTAAAGTGTTTTTTAACAATGAGTAATCTTCTTCAAGATTTTGTAAAATTCCCTTTTCTCCTATTTCTGAATAGGCTTTATGTATTGGGTTTAACTCAAGATCAACTGATTTATTTTTATATAAAATCAATGTCCAAAATTGATTATAGAACGCTTCTAAGTAGTTCAGAGAATTATTTTCATTTCTTTTATTTAAGGCGTTACAGATATTTTGACATTGTTGTCTAAAAAACTTTTTGCTTTTAAAGAGGATTTCCGTTGATTTAAACCATGCCTCAAAGTCATCTTTGTTTAAAAATGAATCTATAAATTCTTTTGAGAGGACAAATAAAGAATGGTTTTCCAGAACATAATCTTTAACAAGTTCAAGATTTTCTCCAGAGTGTATATAATTATTTAATAACTTATAACCATAATCAATTTGTTCTGCAAATTTATAACAATATTCTACTGTATCTAATTTCTGACCAAGCATGCCGTGCATAAGTATATTGATTTTTTCTTTTTGAACTTCCTTATACAACCAATTTAAGAAACTATCTTCATTTTCAGTAACTTCAAATGCCTTTGCTATTAGCATGATACAATCTCTAAAAATTATAGTCTGTACTTCAATCAAATCTTCATTATCGCTAAATATTAGATAATTATCTTCAATGATTCTAGATTCCAGGGTGTTATTATATCCAGAGATTTTAATAAAAGTTTTAATTTTATTGAAATAATCTCGTTGAAATTTCTCTAAATAGTTGCTTAAACTAGGACTATATATAAACATAGATTCAAAATCATGAAATTTATATTCACGCAGAGCAATTGAAATATCTGAGTTTAAATCAAGTAATTTCCCAATTTGGATTAGACGTTCAGGACTTGGATAATCATTTCCGTTTTTCCAGCGGGAGATTTGAGCCTCGCTTACATTCAATATTTTTGCTAAGTTTTTTTGAATAGTGATTCTTCCATTTTGATTTTTAGTGATTAATTTTAAATCTAATAGCTTATCAAACATTTCTCTTTTTTGATAGCCTCTTAATTTAAAATCAATGGATTCATTCTCATCATATTCTGAGTCAAATAGCTTTGCAACATGAGATAGAAAATCGATTAAATTATTAAAGCTCTTTTGAAAGCTACTTTTCCGTTCTTCCAGAAGTTCTTTTTGATTTGAAATCTTATATGGATTAGATTCATCAAGTAATCGATCGAATTCAATAGATAATAAGTTATCAAGGTCTTCCATTAAGTTTGAAAAATAGTAGTCTTTACTTATATCGTCGGAGTATTTAATTTTAAAATGACATACATAAGAGTAAAGTTTCTCTATTGAACCTGTATTTGGATTGAAATATCCTTTTCTCCAATTTGTCAATGTATTTTTAGATATCTCTAGCTCATTTGCAAGAAGTTTGGATGTTATACCAAACTTTTTTTTGATGACTTGTAAAAATGAGGATAGTAATGTAGAAAGTTGTTGTTTATCATGCATAAGTTCATTATAACAAAAAATCCCAATTATTTTACAATTTACTTAATTTTTTATTTTTGAGACTTGATAATATTATATTGTAGAAAAAAATCTACAAAATAAATAATAGTCCTTCATGATGCGCATCAAATGGACGGATTGAAACTCAGAACATAGTTACATCATCAGGTGTAGACTATGCCAACTGTTTCGCCGTTTCTTTGGTGTGCATTTTTTCATACTCAATTCGGCAAACTACTGTGTTTCTCTTCCGTCCTAGGACGGAAAGGAAACTTTATGACTAACAAAGTCGAAGATAAACGTGAACGCAAGATTGCAAATGCTGTTAAGAATGGCGATTGGAGCGGAGTTGATAAACTGCTCAGTCAAGCAATGGATAACCTTGAACGCAAGGAACGCTATTATGGTAAGACTAGTTTAAATGCTACTGTTACGAACGAAGGAAGAGCAACGGAGCTTATGGATTTATATCCTGATAATACTTATAACCCCATTGAACAGTTACTTATCAAGGAGCGTAATGAACACCTCTACAATGTCCTCTCGAAGCTTCCAGAAGTTGACCTTCATATCTTCTTAGAAATTGCACTCTATGGCACTTCTGCACTACAACTGACGAAAGAGACACCGTTCAAGAGCCATAAAACCGTTAAAAAGCACTATGAGGACACCCTTAATATCTTAAAAGAAGAACTCGGAAAATATTTCTAAAAAACTTTTAGCAGGAACTACCAATTTCCTGCTTTTTTCTCCTTATAGATAAGGAGGTAAGAAATTATGACCTAACAAGAGTCCAGCTCAAGACTAAAAAGGAGCACATCGACCTAACTCTACAAACACAATGAAAGATAAATGGTGAAAACTATGAAAAGTCGTAATCGCAAAGGTGGCTACTCAGCCAATACAGCAACTGAATATATTGACATCAAACAAGCAATTCATTGCTTGAGCACTGAACTTGAACCTCAGATGAGATTTGAAGACGGTCAGCCGACAGGAGAAATTATTGCTCATAAAGCTTGGTTCTCTCAAAAAGGACTTCCACCCTTCCAAGTAAAATTTGAATCTGAGCTAACACTGCCAGCTTATATGACTATGGTTAAATTTGAGAACCTAGAAGCTTGTGAAGTTGGCTATAATGTCTATTTCCGTGCTACTAGTATTAAGGAGGTTAAATGATGACTAATAAAGAACTAGTTCAATACCTGCTCCAAAGTCTCAATATGGGACTTGGAGCCCTCATGCAAGGAGAATCCAGCTATACCAATAGCTTTGACACTAAGGTTATGTCTGATGGCTTTCTGTTTATCCCTCGCTTACCAGCAGGTTATATCATTGATGATGAACTCTATCAGAAAATTTTCTTGATTGCCAATGCTGCCCTTTACCCAC
This sequence comes from bacterium, assembly GCA_905221155.1. Classification (GTDB taxonomy): domain Bacteria; phylum Bacillota; class Bacilli; order Lactobacillales; family Streptococcaceae; genus Streptococcus. The sequence continues at coordinate 122,471 of CAJNCB010000002.1, forward strand.
GTTATACCCTCTTAAAGCAAAATTCAGCTTATTTCATGGCATTAGATACTGATGACATACATGTTCAGCGAGGGCTTTTCTTCCCTTGGAAAAAAGGTGTTTCTGAGCGTTTAGTCATCTCAGATTTAGAGGAATTTTCAAAAATGCAGGAAAAAGATATTCTTCCAATTATGAAAAATCTCACTCTAAACTTTAATAAGGTCACTTCGCTAGCAATTGCTGGTAATAGTGGCTCTGGGAAGTCATATGCTCTTACCTACTTTCTAAGTTTATTGAAAAATTTTTCTGAACTTATTATTGTAGACCCAAAGTTTGATACGCCGTCTCGCTGGGCTCGTGAAAATGGTATTGCCGTCATACATCCTCAAAAGAACCGTTCAAAATCAGATTTTGTTTCGGAAATCAATGAAAATCTCAGTAATTGTCTAAATCTCATTCAGCAACGCCAAGAAATCCTTTACGACAATCCTGAACATCAATTTGACCATTTGACAATTGTCATTGATGAGGTACTTGCCTTGAGTGAAGGAGTAAACAAGACTATTAAGGATTCATTCTTTTCACTCTTGTCTCAAATTGCACTACTTGGTCGAGCTACCAAAATTCACTTGTTACTTATTTCGCAAAGATTTGACCATACTACAATCCCAATTTCGGTTCGTGAACAACTAAATGTCCTCATCCAAATTGGAAATATCAACAAGAAAACGACTCAATTCTTATTTCCAGACTTAGACCCTGAAGGTATTGTGATTCCAATAGGAAAAGGAACGGGGCTTATCCAAATCATCGACAATGAACATCCCTATCAAGTTCTTCCTCTCCTTTGTCCTACCTACTACACTAAGAAAGGTATACTCTAAACATGAAAAAGACTTTCTTTCAAAAATCATACAATCTTATTTCCTCCCTTCTTTTCGTTGGGCTAATTAGCTTCATACTTAGTTTCGCTTTCAATCTGCTTGTAAAATTGTTTGGAGATTTTGATATCCCATCTTTGAATAGTTTTATCATCATTATCCAAAATAAAGTTAGTCTTCTAGGAAGCTACACAAGCCAAATAGCCACCATACTTGTACTAATTGCTGTTTCTCTGATTATCGTTGAGTTAACCCAACGAATAATTAGCGATAGTATTTTGAACTACTTCAAGTCTGTCTACCAGACGATACGCCTGCGACAATTTCTCAGACAAGATGATAAATCAGAATCTGCTATCACTTTTGATAATCAGACAACCATAACAAAATTCAATCCAATTCTTAAAAATTTCAACCAAACAGTAGAAAAAGCAACTGTTGATATCAGAAAAAGCACTGTTGTCGTCTTTCTCAAATATCCAAGGACACAGCAAGCTCAGAAACTTCTGAGAGATATGGAAGCTCATATCAAGGAAGAAATTTCTAGCCGTAATCCAAATTATTATTTTTCTTCACCTAATCGGGAAGGAAATAAGCTCTGGTTTAAAGCTACAAGAAGATAAGGAAAGGGCAGTGCTTGGCTCACAAAGTGAAAGCCAAAGGCACTGCCCTTTCAACCTCTCTAACTTAGCTATGTAATGGGGCTACTACGACCCCCATTACACCAATAATCAATAATCACAGTTTTGAAACAAGACTACCAAAATCACCCTAAAATTCTCCTAACAGATAAGAACTAGAAACGAGGTACCTGCCTATGGCAAAAGAAAAACGTTCTAACAAATGGGCTTTCCTTCTCTATCAAGAGAGTGCTCCTGAAAACTATTTGGAAATCCTTGAAGAAATGCACGTCCCCTTTGTGCTCAGTCCATGGCATGATAAAGATGTCAATAGACAAACAGGTGAGTTTAAGAAGTCGCATAAACATGGCGCTTTGTTCTTTGACTCACTTAAAAGCTACTCGCAAGTCTCAGAACTTTTGACAGAGAAACTAAACACCCCTAGTCACGTTGAAATCGTCATGTCCCCTAAAGGTATGTATGATTACTTTATCCATGCTGAAAATCCTGAAAAGACACCTTACGATATCGAGGATATTGAATCAGGGTGTGGCTTTGAACTTGATAAATTTCTTATAAGCAATAACCACGATGAATTTCTTTCGACTGTGATTGATACTATTGAGGAGCATAATTTTACAGAGTTTAACAATCTTGTCATATATGCTCGTGAGGAAAACCCATTACTACTGAGTGTTATAGTTGATAAAACCTACTTCTTTGCGAAATATCTTGACTCACGTCGTCATTCTAGATATGGGACGGAGGATAAAGAATGCAAGTAATCCTACCAGATGAACAAATTCACCAAATCCAACTATTACTATCAAACCTTATCCAAAAAGAAATTGAACAACAAATAGAAAAAAATACTTTAAGTTGTCCCTATTTGAACAAACAACAGACTTGTGACTATTTGGGAATTTCCAACAATACTCTTGATTCATGGATTCAAAGGGGGCTTCCAAGAATCAAAATTGGAAAAACAATTCGATTCCACAAAGATTCTATTGACCGCTGGCTAAACAGTAACAACTAGAAAAATCAAGATTTTTATTTTATAATGGTCATGATATTTTCTGGTTCGATATAAAGGAGAATATCATGACTATCAGTAAGACAAAAAACGGAACTTACCGCTTAAAAGTCTATATACCATTAGAAGCACGAATGCCTCTTGGTATCGTTAACAATAACTATTATGATAAAAGATTTAAAACAAGAAAGGAGGCACGACAAGCAGAGATAGACTTACTTACGAAGCTAAACCAAATTGAAGACAACGTCTTTTCGGGACTAGGAAAAGAAGATATTCTTTTCTCAGACTTCTATAATAATATTTGGTGGGAAGCCTACAAAGCAGGACAAACTACATCTACTTCGAAGCCACCAAGCAGGTCAACAATTGCTAATACCAAAACATGTTTTGAAAAGCATATACTACCACTTCTTGGCAACTATACAATTCAATTTTTAAACCAAAATAAACAGGTTATTCTAAATTTGATGACGGCAAAAGCTAACGAATATGCAAATTTCAAGACTTTACGAAGTTACGTTATTTCTATTTTTGATTGGGCGGAAGAACTTGAGTATATTGAAGTAAATAGAGTTGCAAAAACTTTAAGACGAATTAAGGCTGTCAAAAAAATTCAACTTGCTGAATCAAAACGTAATGAAGATTTATATTTAACTCATGAGCAACTCCAAGAGTGGTTCTCAGCCTTTAAAGACGATTTAGAGAACGATAAAATATCACTCAAAGATTACGTCCTTTTTTATCTTACTTTTTTCCTTGGAGATAGAAAATCAGAAACATATGCTCTCCAGTGGAAGCATATCGACTTTTCAAAATCTCAGATTCAGTTAATTCAGGCTTTAGATAGATACGGACAAGTAAAATCTACCAAAGGAAATAAAAAAACTATCTTTTCTATTTCTAACGACTTACTTCAACTTCTGACTTTATGGAAAAAAGAACAAAAATATGAACTGGCAAAGTTTGGTATCATCAGCAATCCAGAACAATTCATCTTCACTTATATAGATACCAGAGGGAATATCAATAAACCTTTACATGCAGACTATCTTAATAATAAGATGAAAACTATCAAAAAGCGACACCCAGAGCTTACACACGCTACGCCACACAAACTACGTCATACGGGAGCAACGCTCGCTAAACAGGCAGGAATGAGCTTAGAAGCCATTTCTGAAGCTCTGACACATAGCGACACAGGTACAACACAGATTTATGTTAATACTTCTAATGTAGTCCCTATGGCAGTCGGTGAATTTGCCTTACAGTCCCTAAAACAATAAGGTGAAAATAAGGTAAACTTTGAGGTGAACTTTTTCAAAAAATATAAAAAAAGCACCCATGAGGTAAACTCTTGAGTGCTTCGAAACGTTGATATAATCGTATTGATTAACGTTTTGAGAATTGTGATGCTTTACGAGCTTTCTTAAGACCTGGTTTCTTACGTTCAACTTTACGTGAGTCACGTGTAAGAAGTCCTGCGCGTTTCAATGAATCGCGGAAGTCTGGGTCTACTTGAAGAAGGGCACGAGCGATACCGTGACGGATAGCTCCTGATTGACCAGCGTATCCACCACCTACAACGTTAACGAAAACGTCGTATGAACCTGCAGTTGAAGTAACTGCGAATGGTTGGTTGATTACAAGACGAAGGTCAGCGTGTGGGATGTACTCTTCAACATCTTTTTTGTTAACAGTGATTTTACCAGTTCCTGGAACAAGGCGAACGCGTGCAACAGCGTTTTTACGACGTCCAGTACCTGCATATTGTGCTTGTGACATACTTTATTGTTCCTTTCCTTAGATAAGTCCTGAAATATCAAGAACTTCTGGTTGTTGTGCAGCGTGAGTGTGCTCAGCTCCAACAAATACTTTCAACTTCATACCTTGAGCGCGTCCAAGAGTATTGTGTGGAAGCATACCTTTAACTGATTTCTCGATCAAACGTACTGCATTTTTAGAACGAAGTTCACCTGCAGAGATTTGTTTCAATCCACCTGGGTGGTTTGAGTGAGTGTAGTAGATTTTATCAGTTGCTTTTTTACCAGTCAATTTAACTTTTTCAGCATTGATAACAATCACAAAATCACCTGTATCAGTGTGTGGTGTAAATGTTGGTTTGTTTTTTCCGCGAAGTACGCTAGCAACTACTGCAGAAAGACGTCCAAGTGGCACATCAGTTGCGTCAACTACGTACCATTTACGTTCAACTTGGCCTGGTTTAGCCATAAATGTTGTTTTGTTCATGATTTCTCCTATATATAGTTCGATTTTTGTTTACGGTGATGGGTGTTCCTTCCCATCGAAAAGTATTTGGAAGGTTCCGGGGCCTTTCAAATGGGGTAAACAATACCGCCTACTATAATACCAAATTTCACCCCTAAAAGTCAATAGATATGAAAAATATTTTTCTGAATTCCACTCTTTTTATCTCTAAAAAACCTCGCTTTCGCGAGGCTCTTCTATTTATAAGATAAGGCACGTTTAAAGGTTTTCCAAGGTCCTAAATCATCTGTTTGCAGAACGAGGCTAGCATACATACGTCCGATAAAGACTGTTGCCGTTACTGCAAAAGCAATCGTAATAGCAAGCGAAATCCAAGCTTCTAACCCATTTGCATAACCATTAATAGCTCTAAATGGCATGAAGAAAGTCGAAATAAAGGGAATATATGAACCAATCTTCAAGATGAGATTGTCACCAGCTGCACCTAGAGCTGTCACTCCAAAAAAACCACCTATAATTAAAATCATCAAAGGCGACAAGGCTTTTCCTGCATCCTCAGGACGAGAAACCATAGAACCTAGGAAGGCTGCTAAAACAACGTACATAAAGAGGCTAACCAAGACAAACAATAAGGTGTTGAGCGAGAAAGCCTCTCCTATATGGTTTAAAATACCAGATTGTGCCAAGATTGGTAGGTCTTTAAAGAGAAAAATGGCAGCAAGTCCACCCACGACGTAAATGCCAATATGGGTCAAAATCACAAGAAGCAGAGCCAGCATGCGAGCGTAGAAATAATGACTAGCTTGGATACTAGAGAAGACCACCTCCATAATTTTGGTTCCTTTCTCGCTAGCCACTTCCTGAGCAGTGACACTAGCATAGGTAATCAAAATCATATAAAGGAATAAACCAAGCCCTGCGGCCGCAAAGGTTTGAATCATTTTTTTATTTTCCTTAGATTCATCAATTTTCTCTGTAAAGTTAACTGTTTGTTCCAAGCGTTTTTCCTGTTCTTGTGACAAATTGGCTGCCGAACGATTGAGTTGGTATTGCAGTTCGTTGAGCTTATTGGTTACTGCTAGCTTGATGCCTGTTTCAAGAGAAGTTTCACCATGATAGACAGCCTTGAGGACGCTGTCCTCTTGGTCAATGGTTAAGTAACCCTTGATTTTCTCATCTTTGATAGCAGCTTGGGCACTGGCTTCATCCTGATAATCAAAATTGAGACCATTGGTAGATTTAAGACTGTCTGTCACAGCTGGAACAGTGCTGACTACTGCTATCTTACTATTCTTGGCCATAGAAGACCCTTGGAGATAACCAATTCCTACAGATAAGGCTAAAAAGAGGAACGGCGAAATCACCATAAAGAAGAAACTCCACGATTTGACATGTCGAAGATAGGTTTCCTTGATTACAACCCACATATTTCTCATACTTCCACCCCTGATTCTAGTTTAAAGATTTCATCAATTGTTGGCGCTTGCTGGTCAAAGGTTGCGATGTATTGCCCCTGAGTCAAGATTGGGAAGAGTTCCCTTCCAGCGCTCTCATCCTCTAAGATCAATTTCCAACTGCCTTGTTTGGTCAAACTCACCTGCTTGACATGAGGAAGATTTTCCAATTCTTCCTTGCTTCGTTCACTTGAAACAAAGAGACGCGTTTTCCCGTATTGATTGCGGACATCCTGAACTGGTCCATGCAAGACCACACGGCCATCTCGAATCATGAGAATATCATCACAAAGCTCCTCAACATTGGTCATGACATGGTCAGAAAAGATAATGGTTGCTCCGCGCTCTTTTTCCTGAAAAATGACTTGCTTGAGCAATTCTGTATTGACTGGGTCCAATCCACTGAAAGGCTCATCCAAGATAATCAAGTCTGGTTCATGAATCAGAGTAATAATGAGCTGAATCTTCTGCTGATTTCCTTTTGACAGACTCTTGATTTTATCAGTCAGCTTCCCTTTCACTTCCAACCTCTTCATCCATTGAGGGAGTTTTTCCTTGATTTCCTTAGCATCCATACCTTTTAGAGTCGCCAAGTAGCGAACTTGTTCAAGGACTGTCAATTTAGGCATGAGACTGCGTTCTTCAGGCAGATAGCCAATCCGAGCGTAGGTCTCTTGACGAATATCCTGACCATCTAGACTGATTTCTCCTTGGTATTCTAAAAACTTCAAAATACTGTGGAAAATCGTTGTCTTCCCAGCACCATTTTTTCCGACTAGTCCCAAAATACGACCTGGTCGCGCTTGAAAGTCAATACCAAACAAAACTTGCTTGGATCCAAAACTTTTCTCTAGACTTCTTACTTCTAGCATCTTTCACCTCCGAAATGTCTTGCACTCATTATACTCCTTTTTGATAGCCTTTACAATGATTTCTGTCCATTTTTATCATCCTCATTTTAGTAAAAAATCTTGGGGTACTTTGAGTTATGAGTACATTATACAGTGCTAAATTCTAATTTATCTCTTCTGTTCCTCAACTGTCTATTTTTGATCCTGAATTGTTATTTGAAAAGCAAAAATCCACCCCGAAGGATGGATTGATGAGTTAACGCACTTCTGCATTGACTTTTTCTTCAAGCGATGCTTGGATTTTTTCCATGTAGCGTGCGACTTCTTCGTCCGTTAAGCTATCTTCTGGATTTTGGAAGGTCAAGCTATAAGCCATTGACTTCATACCAAGTCCCAATTTTTCACCTGAGAAGACGTCAAAGAGTTTGATATCTGTCAAACGTTTCACGCCGGCAGCTTGGATAGCATCCACAACTTCTTGGTGAGTGACTTCTGCCTTGAGGAGAAGAGCAACATCACGGCTAACTGCTGGGAATTTCGTGATTTCCACAAATGGAGCAACAGGTTGAAGGGCAGCCTCGATGGCTGAAAGGTTAAGCTCCGCTACATACGTTTCTGGAATATCGTAAGCCTTAGCAGTGACTGGATGCACTTGGCCAAGGAAACCAAGAGCTTGGTCACCCAGTGAAATTACTGCTGTACGACCTGGGTGGAGGCTTTCAATTTCAGCTATAGCTGTATAGGTCACTTCTAGTCCCAAACGAGCAAAGAGGGCTTCGAGGATTCCTTTAGCATAGAAGAAATCAACTGAAACTGCTGCTGTTTGGAAATCTTTTTCAGCAACCAAGCCTGTCAAGGCAAAGGCAAAACTGTTGATCTCATTTGGAAGTTCTTCTTTTGGATTGCCAGTTTGTTCAAAGACTTTTCCAATCTCATAAAGGGCCAAGTTTTTGTTCTTACGAGCCACGTTGTAGGCAACAGTATCAAGGATACCTGAGATCATATTTTGACGGAGGACAGAACGATCCACAGTCATTGGCCACATGAGTTCAGTAAGGTTACTTGGTTGAGCCGTAAACTCAACTGCTTTTTCAGGAGTTGTTAGAGCATAGGTGATGATTTCTGTCAAACCTGCTCCTTCAGCAATCGTACGAACTTGACGGCGGAGTTTTTGTGTCGCAGTCAATTCACCAGCTGTCCCATCGTCTTTTGGTAGACTAGTTGGCAAGCGGTCATATCCATAGATACGAGCGATTTCTTCAAAGAGGTCTGCCTCGATAGTGATATCCCAGCGACGACGTGGAACGCTGACTGTAAAGCTGTCTGCATTTCCAGAAAGGCCAAAGCCAAGACGACGGAAGACATCTTCGACATCAGCGTATGAAAGCTCAGTTCCTAGGACACGGTTAACATCAGCAAGAGTTGAAGAAACCTCCACATCTGAAGTATCAAGCTGGCCTGCTGAAACGATTCCCTTACGCACCGTCGCACCTGCAAGTTCTGCAATCATGCTAGCCGCCGCATCAAGGGCTTCGTTAACAGTTGCCACATTGATACCTTTTTCAAAGCGAGAAGACGATTCTGAACGAAGGTTGAGGCGACCACTTGTCTTACGGATAGATTTACCATTGAAAACAGCAGCTTCAAGGACAACACGACTAGATTTTTCAGAGATTTCTGTTGCTTGACCACCCATAACACCTGCAAGAGCAACTGGCTTGTCTGCGACAGTGATGACTAGGTCATTTGTTTCCAAGTCACGTTCTTCACCATCCAAGGTCACTAATTTTTCACCAGCACGCGCTTCACGCACACGGATGTCACTCCCTTCAAAGGTATCCAAGTCAAAGGCGTGCATTGGTTGACCAAAGTAGAGAAGGATGTAGTTGGTCACGTCCACTACGTTATTGATTGGACGGATTCCTTCGTTCATGAGAAGGTTTTGCAACCATTGTGGACTTGGTGCGATAGTCACATTGTCCAAGATACGAGCTGCATAGTAAGGCGCCTTGTTTGTCTCAATGCCCACAGAAAGAGCATCCGCTGCAACGTGGTCTGTTTCTGTTAAAGTAAATTCTTTAAAGTTGACTGCCTTATCATAGATAGCTGCCACTTCGTGAGCCACTCCACACATAGAAAGGGCATCCGCACGGTTAGGTGTGATAGAAAGTTCGATAATTTCATCATCCAAGTCTAGATATGAGAAGACTTCCTCACCTGGAACGGCATTTTCTGGCAAGATTTGGATGCCATCTGCGAATTCCTTAGGCACAACTGAGTCAGAAATTCCCAATTCGCCAAGCGAACAGATCATCCCAAGTGACTCAAGACCGCGGATTTTTCCTTTTTTGATTTTATAATTGTCAGCGATACGAGCTCCCGGAAGTGCCACCATAACCTTGATACCAGCACGCACATTTGGGGCACCACAAACGATTTGACGGGCTTCTTCTTCGCCAACGTTAACCTGACAAACATGGAGGTGAGTTTCTGGCACATCTTCGCAAGACAAGACCTCACCGACGACAATTTTTGAGAGACCAGCAGCAGGTGATTCCACACCTTCGACCTCGATCCCTGTAGTTGACATTTTTTCAGCCAACTCTTGTGATGGCACATCAATGTCCACCAATTCTTTTAACCATTTATAAGATACAAGCATAATTTAGTTTTCCAGAATGACAGTTGCCACTCTAGTTCTTTTCCTTTCCTATCATTTCAATAGAAGAATCATCTTCTTACCTTAATTTCTTTCTCAGTAACCAATCTGTATCTACTTTTTGACCAACCATAAAATGATGTTGGCTAAATTTTTCAAAACCATATCGATTATAAAACGCTTGAGCTTTTGTATTATGCTCCCAAACACCTAACCAAGCCCAGAAAAAACTATTTTTTGTAGCAAGTTCAAGAGCGAATTCAAACAGTTGCTTACCGAATCCAAATCCTTGGAATTTTTGTAGCACATAGAGACGTTGAATTTCAAAAGCATCCCCTAATTCTCTCTCAGTTTGAGCACTTCCCCAGTTAACTTTGAGAAAACCAGCTATCTCCTCTTCATGCATAATGAAATAGGTTTCGGATTCTGGATTTTCCAACTCAGTTGACAAAACTCTCAGACTATAAGCCTCTTCAAAGTATTCCTGTAACTGCTCTTCCGTATTATCATGAGCAAATGTTTCACGAAAGGTTTGTTTGGCAATTTTGGACAACACCCCAACATCTGCCATTTCTACTTTTCTAATCATTATTTAAACTGTTCTGAGAAGCGGACATCGCCTTGGTAGAATCCACGGATATCGTTGATTCCGTAACGGAGCATAGCTACACGCTCTTGTCCAAGACCAAAGGCAAATCCAGAGTAAACAGTCGCATCGATACCACTCATTTCAAGGACACGTGGGTGAACCATACCGGCCCCCATAATTTCGATCCAACCAGTTTTCTTACATACGTTACAGCCTTCTCCACCACACTTGAAGCAAGAAACATCCACCTCAACAGATGGCTCTGTGAATGGGAAGTAGGATGGACGCAAACGAATTTGACGCTCTTCACCAAACATTTTTTGAACGATCAATTGAAGCGTTCCTTGAAGGTCTGCCATAGAGATGTTTTTCCCAACAACCAAGCCTTCGATTTGGTGGAATTGGTGACTGTGGGTCGCATCGTCCGTGTCACGACGGAACACACGCCCTGGTGAGATCATTTTCAAAGGACCTTTAGAGAAATCATGGGCATCCATAGCACGCGCCTGAACTGGAGACGTGTGAGTACGGAGTAAGATTTCTTCTGTGATATAGAATGTGTCCTGCATATCACGAGCTGGGTGGTCTTTTGGAAGGTTCATACGTTCAAAGTTGTAGTAGTCTTGCTCCACTTCAAAACCATCCACGACTTGGTAACCCATACCGATGAAGATATCTTCGATTTCTTCACTGGTTTGTGTCAAAACGTGACGATGACCAGTCGCAACTGGACGACCTGGAAGCGTCACATCGATACTCTCACTAGCCAGTTGAGCCGCGACTTTCTTTTCTTCCAAAAGTTTCGCTGTTTCCTCAAAGGCTGCTGTCAAGACATCACGAGCTTCATTGACGTGTTTCCCGATGACAGGGCGCATTTCAGCCGATACATCCTTCAACCCTTTAAGGATTTCAGTCAGTGAACCCTTTTTCCCTAGGACAGAGACACGCAAATCTTGCATCTCTTTTTCATTCTCAGCAGTAATCTGCTTCAAGCTAGCCAGCGTTTCTTCACGAAGCGCTTTTAATTGTTCTTCAATAGTTGACATAATTCCTCCATCAGTCTCTCGTAGATAAAAAGAAAACCACATGCCAAAAACTCCACTCGGAGCGTTGACACGCGGTACCATCCGTTTTCATCTGACAAGTCAGACCTTCATTTCTAAATCCATGCGCAAGTGAATTCACCCAGCTTTCATATAGAGAGCTTGCAGTCACGGCTCTCCTCCCTGATGTACTTCCCTTGAGTTACTAGTCTTGCAGATTTCTATTCAATTACTACATAGTTTATCAGATTTTTACCATTCTTGCAAGACCTATCTCACTTCTGCTTGCCTTTAAATCGCCATTGGAAGCGGAGCTTATCATAAAAGGGAAATTCGATAAACAAGACTCCCAAGCCCACACAGAGACTGGCAAGAACGTCTGATGGATAATGAACTCCCAGATAGACCCTTGATACCAACACACTGACTAGGTAGAGACCAAGGACGATTTGCACGACTTTTCTCCAGACTGGATCTTTCATCCGCTGACTAAGAATAACAATCAAAGTCCCTACCATCAGCGTCACAGCCAGAGAATGGCCACTTGGGAAAGAAAATCCCTTCTCCTCAACCAAGTGTAAAATAGCTGGTCTCGGGCGCTGGTAGATATTTTTAAAGGTCACGATTAAAAGTCCTGCCAAAGCCAGATTTCCCAGCATGAAGAAACTTTCTATCTTCCATCTCTTAAAATAAAAGATAAAGGCTGTAATGACAACCCAAGTAATAATCACTGGAATATCAATCAGACGTGTGATGGCCTTGAACAGAATAGTCAAGTAATCTGGCAAGTCTCCTCGAACGGCAGTCTGTATCGGTTGGTCAAAACCGACTAGCGTTTCAGGGTAAAATTTGACCATGTAGCCAAGAATAACGAAAAGTAAAAGGGCAAAACTGCCCTTCATTAAAAATGTTTGTTTATCTTTCATAATGTTTTAAGGTTGGTTTCAAGAGAACATACAACAACCAGAATGAAACGGAAAAGATTACACCCTCAATCAAGTTAAAAGGTAATACCATGGTCATTAGGTAGTTGGAAAGTCCCAAAATTTTTCCAATATCAAAGTTAGCAAACTTAGCGTACAAAGGAACAGCGTAAACATAGTTGAGAACCAACATAGCCACGGTTAAACCAATAGTTCCAGCTAGAGAGCCTAGTAGGAAACGAAGGGTTGTCCGTTCCTTTTTCCAAATCAAAGCAAATACGATGACAAAAACTCCCAAAGCTACGATATTCATTGGCAAACCAATGTAAGTATTCACTCCCTGGCTGTTAAGAAGCAGTTTCAAGAGTGAGCGAAGCAAGAGAACTCCTAGAGCAGCAGGCAAATCCATGACCACCAAGCCCACAAGGACTGGCAAGATACTAAATTCGATCTTGAGGAAGGACGCCGCTGGTAAAAGCGGAAAGTCAAAGTACATCAGCACAAATGAGATGGCTGATAAAATCGCAATGGTCGAAAGTCGACGTGTGTTTGTCATAACAGGTTCCTCCAATTTTCTATAAAATCAGAAGAAGTTAGAAAGGATTCTTCTATCTATTCTCACTTTTTATATCTCAAAAGTTCCCTCTCACTCTATTAAAGAAATCCAAGCAAGCGGTTACAGTTTAGCTATAAATCTATCAGAACAGACAAAGCTATTCTTTCGTCTTCTCCCATCCAGACTATACTGTCGGTTGTGGAATCTCACCACATCAGCTTGCGCTCGCGGACTTCTTTAAAGAGAAGGAAATAGAGATTTTTCTTTTAGACTAGGCGACAAGCTGTAGGCATAACTTCTGGTTAGGCAAAGCTTGTCAACAAAGTATAAAAGGAAAAGATCATTTCCTAGTTAAAGTCACCGCCGGTCGGGAATCACACCCTGCCCTGAAGACTCTTTTATCATAACAAAAAACGCTTGCAAGCGCAAGCATTTTGTTCATTTTCATTTTCATTTTTTATTTCAATTTATCCACTTCATAGGTATGAACAAGCTCAAGACCTGCAAAGTTCTGCTGGCGGAGAGCCTCATAGACAATCATGCAGACGGTATTAGACACATTGAGACTGCGGACATGTTCATCATTCATAGGAATACGGAGAGCTTTCTCAGGATGTTCTCGCATAAAGTCCTCAGGCAAGCCCTTGTCTTCACGTCCAAATAGAAAATAATGGTCTTCGTTAGTCGATAAATCCACATCAGAATACACTTTCTCAGCGAATTTAGAAATCAGATAGAGTTTTCCCTTCATCTGAGACATGAAATCCTCTAAACTCTCGTAAAAATAAATCTCTAGCTTATCCCAATAATCCAATCCAGCTCGCTTCATCTTGCGGTCGTCAATAGGAAAGCCCATTGGCTTGATGATGTGAAGGGGAGAATTGGTCGCAGCGCAAGTACGCGCAATATTGCCTGTATTTTGTGGAATTTGTGGTTCAAATAATACAATGTGATTTGTCATGACTTGCTTCCTTTCACCATTGCAAAAAAATAGCCACACTGCCCGGAGTCAAGCTCAGCAAACAGCGTGGTTAAGGCATCGTTAACTTACCTCACAACAGGTTTGAAGTAAATCAGCGAAACTACTTTCTTAGTATAACACTTTCAGAATCATTGTCAATAGAAACGACTTGATTTTTTCAATTTTTTCAAGCTATTTCCAAGGGTTGTAAAATCGTCCCTGATTCTGCAAGATAAGTAGTAAACTAGCTACTAAAAACAAAGCTGCCAAGAGCAAGGTAATATAGTCTCCTTTTTTCAATGCCTGATAACTATACCAAGTGCGTTTTTTCTCTTTCCCAAAGCGTCGAAGCTCCATGGCGGTCGCGATGGTATCAATGCGTTCTAGCGAACTGAAAATCAAGGGAGTAATAATGCGCAGATTGCCTTTGATTCGTTGCATGAGAGAAGCTTTTTTGGATAATTCCATCCCACGCGCTTCCTGAGACATCTTGATAGTAAAGAATTCTTCCTGCAAATCTGGAATATAGCGCAAAGTCAGGCTGACTGAATAGGCAATCTTGTAAGGCACACCAATTTGATTTAAACTGGAAGCAAACTGACTAGGGTGGGTTGTCATCAAAAAGATAATAGCCAGAGGAATGGTGCAAAGGTACTTAATAGCCAAGTTTAGCAGATAAAAGAGTTCTTGACTGGTCAAAGTGTAGGCACCGATTCCCTGCCAAATCACACTTCTCTCTCCGTAAAGTCCAACCCCATACTCGGGAGAAAAGAGATAGACCATCAAAACGTTTAAAACGGCAAATATCGTCGCAAAAACGGCCACAAAGGAAACATCTTTAAAGCGGATTTCTGACAAATAGAGGAGAAATACCGAAAAGATGGCAATCAGAACAAGCAGTCTGGTATCATAGCTAATCATGGCCGCCAATGATACAAGGATGAAAAAGAGGAGTTTACCAGCTCCTGACAAGCGATGAATCACAGTATCTCTATGCTGGTAACCAATTAATTTAGCTTGCATCCTTCTCTCCTTTCTTTGTAAAATGCCGTTAAAGCAAGTGGATCCACGTCTAGTTTTTTAGCCAAGTTGAAGATTGAAGTTTCTTTTAGATTGGCTTTTACTAACAGCTCAGGATTGCTCAAAAGACTAGCTGGATCAGTATCAGCAATCAATTCTCCATCAACCATGACAAGAGCACGATCCGAATAATCCAGCATCAATTGCATATCATGAGTAATCATGACAATGGTATGACCTTTTTGATGCAGTTCTTCGAGAAATTCCATAATCTCAGTATAGTTCTTCTGGTCTTGACCTGCTGTTGGCTCATCTAAGAGGATAATTTCAGCTCCCAAGACCAAAATTGAGGCAATAGTCACACGTTTTTTCTGACCAAATGACAGGGCAGAAATGGGCCAATTACGGAATTCATAGAGACCACAGATTTTCAAGGTTTCATAGACTCTCGTTTCAATTTCCTGCTCGTCTACACCTCGCAAACGAAGTCCCAGAGCCACCTCATCAAAAATCATATTGGTTGAAATCATTTGATTAGGATTTTGCAGCACATAGCCTACTCGTTTCGCCCGTTCTGCAACAGAATCTCCTTTTATATCCTGCCCTTCCCACAGATAGCGGCCTTCAGTCTGAATAAAAGCACTTAGAGCCTTGGCTAGAGTTGACTTCCCTGCTCCATTTTTTCCGACAATGGCAATCTTTTCGCCTTTTTTAATATCCAGATAAATGGATTTTAAAATCGGTCTATCATCATAAGAAAAAGACACGTCCTCTAATTTAAAGAGTGACTGCAATTCTGGGGTTTCTTTTACCAATTCAGTCTGCAGCTGAACCTGACCTTTTGAGATAGACAAGTTATCCAGATCTGCTAATTGTTCTTTCTTGACTAAATCCACACCCAATTGACGGAGAGTGGTTAGATAAAGGGGTTCTCGAATTCCATTTTGTGTCAATAAATCAGTCGCCAGTAACTGGTCAGGGCTCCCATTAAAGAGGATACGACCATCGTTTATCAAGACAATCCGATCCACAGGGCGATGCAGAACATCCTCCAAACGGTGCTCGATAATAAGAGTCGTCGTCCCCTCCTCCTTATGAATCTGATCAATCAATTCGATAATATCCTGACCTGACTTGGGATCCAGATTGGCGAGTGGCTCATCAAACAAAAGAATCGGACTCTCATCAATCAAGACACCAGCCAGACTGACTCGCTGCTTTTGTCCACCAGACAAATCCTGAGGACGCTGATTCAGTAAAGAAAGAAGGTCCAGCTTTTCAGCCCATTTACGAACACGACTTTTCATGTCATCTAAAGCTGTCACGTCATTTTCCAGAGCAAAAGCCAAGTCCTCTGCCACGGACAAGCCGATAAACTGCCCATCTGTATCCTGTAAAACTGTACTGACCAGATGAGATTTATCGTAGATGCTCATATCAAAGGCTGCTTCCCCCTTGATCAAAAATTCTCCAGACTGCTGACCCTTGTAAATATTGGGAATAATCCCATTCAAACACTGACCCAAGGTAGACTTGCCTGACCCAGATGGCCCAACGATTAAGACTTTCTCTCCCTTATAAATGGTCAAATCAACCCCTTGCAAGGTCGGTTCCTGTTGCGTTTCATACTGGAAAGAGAAATCCTTCCACTCAATTATAGCTTCTTTCATCTTACTCTCTTCATTCGCTTCTTAGACTTCTATTTTATCATAAACATACCCCTTCTTGCAGACTCTTCTCTGAAAAACTTAGCGCCAACAAGATTCCTAGCCTAAATTGCTTACCCGACTAGCCTATAAATAGCAAAAAGACCGGTTGTCCAGCCTTTTCCCTTATGTTAATCCTTTTTCAAACTTCCTGAACGAGTTTGCGTACGTGAATAAGCTAGCAAGAGAAGGGTACCTGCGATAGCTACAGTTACAGCATTAGCAATTCCCGCAACAATCCCTTGGGCAAATACTTTTTCTGCCGCTTCTTGATAAATCACAACATCTCCAAGTGGTGCCAAGACACCCCAAACAAGAGCATTTGCAACAATCTGAATGAGGTTAAAGAAGACAATATCCTTCAACTCAAAAACACCCTGTGTTACTCGAATGTATTTTCTAAAGAGTCCGACGGCTAGACCAAAGAGACCACTAGCAATAATCCAAGTCCACCAAAGACCGTAGCCAGCAAGAGAGTCCTTCACTGCATGCCCAATTAAACCAACAAGTAATCCCACTAGAGGGCCAAAAATGATAGACAAGAGGCTCTGTACCGCATACTGAAGCTGGATGCTTGTATTTGGAACAGGTGTCGGAATGCTGATCATCCCGATGACAACAAAGAGCGCAGCTCCAACACCGATAGCAACAACTTGTTTAATTGATTGATTTTTCATCTATATTCTCCTATTTTATGATTCTATTTTCTTTATTTCAATGGTCCAAGATGAACCGACACCCACATTGTAAGCTTTGGCAAAGGAACCTTGGTTAATTGCCAGACCTAAACGATAGAGAGAGTTGATGTAAAGGATGGGTTGCCCAATTCTCACATCTGCAAATGATTTGCCATAGACAACCTGATTTTGATAGACCAGCATATCTGCATGATAGATAGTCACCTCAAAACGGTCACCGAATGCTGGTTCCAGCTTGTAAAATTCTTCTCGCGTGATAGAGGTCCAAAGCGAACCAAAACGCACATCCAGAACATCAATGGCTCCCTTCACCAGATGATCTTCAATGATGGTCTCTACGACTGGAAGTTCCACAATCTGATCCACACTGAGCTCTGGCCCCACTTCCTCAAAACTAATGTGACCACTGGCCAGTTTAGCACCAGTATAGGCATAAACATCACGACCGTGGAAGGTATAAGAATGCTCTGTATCTTGACGTCTATTGGCCACTTCAGAAATTTCACGAATGGCTACAATACCAACATGTTTCTTGATAAAAGAAAGTGTCCCATTATCTGGCGTGACAATGTATTGATTTTTTGCAGTCTTGGCAACCACGCTCTTACGTTTCGAACCGACACCTGGATCGACAACCGATACAAATGTCGTTCCCTCAGGCCAGTAATCCACCGTCTGAAAGAGACGGTAACTCCCCTCAAAAATATTATAAGGCGTGATATCGTGCGTCAAGTGATGAATTTTTAAGGTTGGAGATTCTTCTAAAGCCACTCCAATCATAGCCGATACCGCACCATCAACCAGACCAAAGTCTGATTGTAATACCAGTAAATTATTATTCATTTTATCTCCTTGTGTATCCTTTATCATACCATATTTTCTAGAAAGTAGCTAATAGCTATTTCAATTGATTAGGGTATAGTTTTACCTTATAGCAAATTTCCTACTAAAAGCTCTGCTTATTAGCTAGTAGGTGCATTTTTTCTTGAAAAAAGGTATGATAGTTACATCATGAAAAAGTAGGTTTTATTATGAAAATTATCCTTGTCGGAGGGGGAAAAGTTGGTTCTGCCCTCTGTCGCTCCTTGGTTGCAGAAAAGCACGATGTTTTGCTGATTGAGCAAGACGAAGCTGTTCTCAATCATATTGTTAATCGCTTTGATATCATGGGTATCCTTGGTAACGGGGCCGATTTTACCATCCTTGAGCAAGCCAGTGTCCAGGATTGTGATATCTTTATCGCCCTGACTGAATACGATGAAGTGAACATGATTGCAGCCGTTCTAGCCAAAAAAATGGGAGCTAAAGAGACCATCGTTCGGGTGCGGAACCCTGAATATTCTAACTCTTATTTCAAGGAAAAGAATATTCTCGGTTTTTCTCTTATCGTTAACCCTGAACTCTTGGCTGCCCGCGCTATCGCAAATATCATTGACTTCCCCAACGCCCTATCTGTCGAACGTTTCTTTGGTGGAAGGGTAAGCTTGATGGAATTCACTGTTAAATCCTCCAGTGGTCTTTGCCAAATGCCCATTTCTGATTTTCGGAAAAAATTTGGCAATGTCATTGTATGTGCGATAGAGAGGGATCATCAAATTATCATCCCAAGTGGTGACATGACCATACAGGATAAAGATAGAATCTTTGTCACTGGTAACCGTGTTGATATGATGCTCTTCCATAATTATTTTAAGTCTCGTGCCGTGAAGAGTCTTCTTATTGTTGGAGCTGGTAGAATTGCCTATTATCTACTAGGTATCCTCAAAGACAGTCGTATCGATACAAAGGTTATTGAAATCAATCCTGAAATCGCCAGCTTCTTTAGCGAAAAATTCCCAAATCTCTACATCGTTCAAGGAGATGGAACCGCAAAAGATATCTTGCTGGAAGAAAGTGCTCAAAACTATGATGCCGTTGCGACTCTAACAGGGGTCGATGAGGAAAATCTGATTACCTCTATGTTCCTTGACAGGGTAGGTGTACAAAAAAATATCACCAAGGTCAATCGTACCAGTCTCCTCGAGATTATCAATGCACCTGATTTTTCAAGTATCATCACACCTAAAAGTATTGCTGTAGATACGATTATGCACTTTATTCGTGGTCGGGTTAATGCCCAGTATTCAGACCTTCAGGCCATGCACCATCTAGCCAATGGCCAAATTGAAACCCTACAATTCCATATCAAGGAAGCTAATAAGATGACTTCCAAACCTCTTTCTCAACTGAAATTGAAAAAAGGGGTTCTTATTGCAGCCATCATTCGAAAGGGCAAGACTATTTTCCCAACTGGAGAGGATATGCTGGAAGTTGGAGACAAGCTCCTAGTAACAACTTTGTTGCCAAACATCACTAAGATTTATGACTTGATTGCGAGGTAAGAAATGAATAAAAGTATGATTCGTTACCTCCTTTCAAAGTTACTTTTGATTGAAGCTGTTCTCCTCTTGGTTCCTGTGTCCGTCGCTGTCTATTACCGTGAATCGAGCCAAGTCTTTACGGCCCTCTTTTCAACAATAGGGATTCTCGTATTACTAGGCGGTTCAGGAATTTTACAAAAGCCAAAAAATCAACGAATTTACGCCAAAGAGGGAATCTTGATTGTAGCCCTCTGTTGGATCCTTTGGTCTTTCTTTGGCGGTCTCCCCTTTGTTTTTGCTGGGCAAATTCCCAGCGTTATCGATGCCTTTTTTGAAATCAGTTCGGGCTTTACAACTACTGGAGCAACTATTCTGAACGACGTTTCGGTTCTCAGTCGTTCCCTCCTCTTCTGGCGAAGTTTTACCCACTTGATTGGAGGAATGGGAGTGCTTGTTTTTGCACTTGCTATTATGGACAATGCCAAAAATAGCCACCTAGAAGTAATGAAGGCTGAGGTTCCTGGTCCTGTTTTTGGTAAAGTAGTATCCAAACTAAAAAACACTGCCCAGATTCTCTATCTCCTTTATCTAGCTCTCTTCTCCCTCTTTGTCATCATCTACTATCTGGCTGGCATGCCCCTATTTGATAGTTTTGTCATTGCCATGGGAACAGCAGGTACAGGAGGTTTTACAGTCTATAACGATGGAATTGCTCACTATGGTAGCTCACTGATTACCTATCTGGTTAGTATCGGGGTTTTGGTTTTTGGGGTAAATTTCAATCTCTACTACTACCTCATGCTCCGTCGCGTCAAAGCCTTCTTTGGTGACGAGGAACTTCGTGCTTACTTGATCATCGTGCTAGTTTCTACAGGCTTGATTAGCCTCAATACCCTCTATCTCTATCCAGGGTTTTCAAAGAGTTTTGAAATGGCCTTCTTCCAAGTTTCCAATATCATTACGACGACTGGTTTTGGTTACGGAGATATTACCAACTGGCCCCTCTTCTCCCAGTTTATCCTTCTTTTCCTCATGGGAATCGGTGGTTCTGCTGGTTCAACCGCAGGTGGACTCAAGGTTATTCGAGGCCTTATCCTTTCAAAAATTGCCAAAAATCAAATTTTGTCAATCCTATCGCCCCACCGTGTTTTGACCCTCCATGTTAATAAAACGGTGATTGACAAAGATACCCAACATAAGATTCTCAAGTACTTTGTCATCTATTCTATGATTTTGCTAGCGCTTATCTTTATTGTCAGCCTAGATAGCAATGATTTCCTAGTCGTTACCAGTGCTGTCTTTAGCTGTTTCAATAATATCGGACCTATTCTAGGAACCACTTCTAGTTTCTCAATCTTTAGTCCTATCTCAAAAATTCTCCTCTCCTTTGCAATGATTGCAGGCCGCTTGGAGATTTACCCAATCCTACTTCTCTTTATGAAGAGAACTTGGTCTAAGAGATAAAATACAACCACACCTTGTATCTAACAAAGTGTGGTGTTTTTATTTTCAAATACCTCCCGCAACTCAACAAGTATCTTTGAATCCCGGTCAGACATTTCAGTACCTGACTTAAGGAATTTAAGAGCCCAAAAATAACCCTCAGTCGACTGACCGAGGGTTCCTTTTCATTATTCAAGAACTTGATTAGCTCAATGCATCCAAGGCATCATCCATTGAAAGAACTTCGTGGAAGACACGTTGTGTCAATTCAGTTTTTTGTTCTGGAGTGAGGTATTTAGTGTTTACACAGTATCCAGAGATACGTACGATAACGTCTTCACCTGACATGATCTTTTCGTAAACATCGTTCAAGTCCATAACGTTCAAGTTAACGTGTTGTCCACCGTTTTCGAAGTAACCATCAAGGATTGTTACCAAGTTATCAACTTGTTCGTCACGAGTCTTACCAAGAGCACGAGGTGATACTTGTGTAGTCAATGAGATACCATCAGCTGCGTAACTAAAGTCAAGGCTAGAAAGTGAGTTCAAGTTTTGCAACCATCCACCTTTAGCTTTGTTAGATGGGTTAGCACCTGGTGAGAAGAATTCAAGTTTAGACAAGTTCACAGAACCATCTTCGTTGAGGTATACACCTTTGTGAACTGGTGAGTTACCAGTTTGTTTAGAGTAAGCAACGTTAGATGTGATTGTCAAAAGTGATACTGTAGCTTCAGCGTCTTTGTAAAGTTTGTGGCTACGTAGACGAGTTGTGTAAGCTTCGATCAACCATTCTGCCAATTCGTTTGAACGTGGGTCATCTTCACCCCAACGTGGGTATTCACCGATTGTTTCGTAATCGTAGATGTAGCCATTTTCGTCACGGATTGGTTTAACTGTAGCGTACTTAATAGCTGACAATGTATCAACAGTGTTGGCAAATCCACAGATACCGAATCCCATGTTAGCACGTTGTTTAGTTGGCAAGAAGGCCATTTGAACAGCTTCGTAGTTATACTTATCAGTCATGTAGTGGATGATATTCAAAGCATCTACGTAAGTATCAGTCAACCAGTCAAGAGATTTTTCAAAGTTAGCTTTAACTGATTCAAATTCAAGAACTTCATCACGGATTGGTTCAATGTCAAATACTTTGTAGTCTTTGTGAACATCGTCGTAACCACCGTTCAAACCAGTAAGAAGGGCTTTCAATACGTTTACACGAGCACCGAAGTACTGGATGTTATGGCGTTGTTCTTCATTTTCTGGGTCAAGTGGAGACACACAGCATGAGATACAGCTCATTTCACCATATCCGTCTTTAGCCATTGTTGTAACACCTTCGTATTGGATAGAAGAGTGTTTGTGGCTCATGTGCATACAGTAGCGACGGAAGTTGTATGGCAATTTATCAGTCCAAAGAACTGTCAAGTTTGGTTCTGGAGAGTTACCGATGTTGTCAAGAGTGTTCAAGAAACGGTAGTCCATCTTAGTAACACGGTGACGACCGTCGTTACCCATACCAGCCATAGAAGTTGTGATGAAAGTTGGGTCACCTGAGTACAATTGGTCATAAGCTTTTGTACGAGCAAATTTAACTGTACGAAGTTTCATAACGAAATCATCAACGAATTCTTGGATTTCTGATTCAGTAAATGTACCACGAGCAAGGTCACGTTCTGCAAAGATGTCCAAAACGATTGGTACACGTCCTAGGGATGTAGCAGCACCGTTGATAACACGGCAGACAGACATGAAGGCGATGTTAACCCATTGGATAGCTTCTTTAACGTTCATCGCTGGTTTGCGAACGTCAACTCCGTAAAGGTCACCCAAGCGAACAACTTGTTGCAATGCTTGGTATTGAAGGTTGATTTCTTCACGAAGACGGATTGTTTCTTCATCGATTTCTTCAATTGCGTTCCAGTCGTTTACTTTTTCTTGCATCAAGTAGTCTGCACCGTAAAGAGCAAGACGTGCGTAAACACCGATGATACGTCCGCGTGAGTATGCATCTGGAAGACCAGTTACAGTGTGAGCGTGACGAGCGCGACGGATGTTTGAAGTATAAGCGCGGAAGATACCGTCGTTAACTGTTGTTACGTATTTAGTGAAGATTTCGTGAACAGCTGGGTCTGGTTCGTATCCATTTTCTTTCAAAGTAGTTTCAGCCATACGGATACCACCTTTTGGCATGAAGTTCAATTTGAAGAGTTCATCGTTTTGGATACCGAAGATAACTTCGTTTTCTTTATCGATAAATCCTGCTGGGATATCAGCGATAGATGTTGGACGAGTGTCCATTGGGAAACGAGTTTCTTCGTAGTGTGCTTTAGTTTCTTCTACAATTTTTTTGATGTGAAGTGAACGTTCTGTTGGTCCTGCAAGGAAGCTTTCGTCTCCATCGTAAGGTGTGTAGTTAGCTTGTACGAAGCGTGATACACTTGCTTTTTCTTTCCAATCTACGCCTTTGAAGCCTTCCCAAGCTTTGTCAAAAATATCTTGTGCTTCAACAACTGTCTTAACAACCATGTTAATGTCCTCTTTTTTCTTTCTAGTAACAGTCATCTGTTACATTCATGAGACAAGTATACCACACAGTAACCGATTTCAACAAGTGAAAAACCCCTATTTTTACACTTTCTTTTCTAAAACAGTATATATTTTATTCCGAACTGTATTATATTTTTGAAAAAATAAAGTCCTTTTTTCTTTTTTTCAGAAAAAAGGGTATAATAAAAGAAAATAAGCAGTAAAAAGGTGCTAGGCATGTTGATTTTTCCCTTGTTAAATGATTTGTCAAGAAAAATCATCCATATTGACATGGATGCCTTTTTTGCTGCGGTGGAAATCCGGGATAATCCTAAACTCAGAGGAAAACCTGTCATTATAGGAAGCGACCCTCGGCAAACAGGTGGACGAGGAGTCGTTTCTACCTGTAGCTATGAAGCTCGAGCTTTTGGTGTCCATTCAGCCATGAGTTCCAAGGAAGCCTATGAGCGTTGCCCCCAGGCCGTCTTTATCTCAGGGAATTATGAGAAATACAAAGCTGTGGGCCTCCAGATTCGAGCGATTTTTAAGAGCTATACCGATCTGATTGAACCCATGAGCATTGACGAAGCCTATTTGGATGTAACAGAAAATAAACTCGGTATCAAGTCGGCCGTCAAAATCGCTCGCCTCATTCAAGAGGATATCTGGCAAGAACTCCATCTAACTGCTTCCGCAGGCGTTTCTTACAACAAATTCTTAGCTAAAATGGCCAGTGATTATCAAAAGCCACATGGTCTGACAGTGATTCTACCTAACCAGGCTGAGGACTTTCTCAAACAAATGGATATTTCCAAGTTTCATGGAGTAGGAAAAAAGACGGTAGAACGGCTGCATCAAATGGGTGTTTTTACTGGCGCTGATCTACTTGAAGTTCCTGAAATGACCCTAATAGACCGTTTTGGAAGACTGGGCTATGACCTGTATCGAAAGGCTCGAGGTATCCACAATTCCCCAGTCAAATCCAATCGTATCCGTAAATCAATTGGCAAGGAGAAAACCTATGGAAAGATTCTCCGTGCTGAGGAAGACATCAAAAAAGAGCTGGCTCTCCTATCAGAAAGAGTCGCTCTCAATTTACATCAACAAGAAAAAGCTGGAAAAATTGTCATTTTGAAAATCCGCTACGAGGACTTTTCAACTCTCACTAAACGAAAAAGTCTGGCTCAAAAAACACAGGATGCTAGTCAGATAAGCCAACTAGCCCTGCAACTCTATGAAGAGTTAAGCGAGAAAGAAAGAGGTGTCCGCCTGTTGGGGATTACCGTGACTGGATTTTAAAACCTTGAAGAGCCTGGACCCTTCAAGGTTTTTCTTATACAAATAAACGGACAAAGCTATACAGTAGCAAGACACTACCAAGCACGATGCGGTATTTACCAAAAAGGGTAAAGTCGTGTTTTTTCACATAGCTGGTCAAAAAGCGAATAGCCACCATGCTGACTGCAAAAGCGACTCCCATCGCAACCAAGAGCAAAAACAATTGCCCAAAGCTCAAGAGTTGTCCCGCTTTTACAAATTTGAAAATCTTTAAGGCACTAGCTCCAAACATAACTGGAATTCCAAGATAGAAGGTAAATTCTGTCACAACTGAACGACTGGTTCCATTCAACAAACCACCGACAATCGTTGCACCAGAACGACTGGTTCCTGGTAAAAGGGCAAGAACTTGGAAGAGTCCGATATAGAAAGCGGTCGTATAAGGAAGCTTGTCCAACTCTGTTACACTTGGCTCTATAGCACGCGCTTTATTTCGCTTTTCCAAATAGATAAAGGCAATCCCATAGATAATCAGCATGAGAGCAACAGAAACCATATTATGGAAGTGGGTATCAAACCAATCATCAAATTTAAAGACGGCAAGTAAAGGCAAAGTGGCAACCAAGACCTTCAACCACAGTCTCCAAGTCTTACGAACTTCCTGCTTGTCCTTAGTCGGTTTGAAAGGATTGAGCTTGTTAAAGTAGATTACCATGACCGCCAAAATCGCACCAAGCTGAATCACGACATTAAACATGGAAATAAAGGCTTCATTCTGATTTTGGTATTGGATAAATTCCTCTGCTAAAATCAAGTGACCTGTACTGGAAATGGGCAGCCATTCCGTAATTCCTTCAACAATCCCGAAGAAGATAGATTTTAAAATTTCAATAAGATACATAGATTACTCCTTTTTTCTATCTTCCATTATAGCATATTTTTTCAGCCAGTGATAGCTCTCTTTAAAAGGCGCCGATACTGCCACCGCCTCCTCCTCCAGAGAAGCCACCGCCAGAACTTCCACTTCCAGAAGATACAGAGTAGGTACTTGCTGTATTTGCGACATTGGCATAATGGCTCATTTGCGCGCTTGAATGATAAAACATACTGTGCCAGCCATAAGCTACATAGAGGTTGATATCTGGATTTTCCACTTGAATCTGATGAACCTTCATCAAATGACTGACCTTGTCTGCATAGCCAAATAAGGTCGCATAAACCAAGAGGCGATTCCAGACCACAATACTTTCCAATTCAGCCTGATCCAATCGTGCAATCTCACGCAACATATTTTCAAAACTGGTCCAGAGATAATACACTTCTGCTCCCGCTTCATTTAGGACACCATCACGATTATCTAATCGAAGCTTCCAATAATAGAAAACAGCCAAAACCAAACCTAGAAAACCAAGTATTGTCAAAGGGAGGAAAAGATAGCCATAAACGTCTAAACTGTACAAGAACAAACCAAATCCGATAAATAGGGGTAGGATAGTAGAGAGTCCCATCCCCACTTGCAAGGCCTTTTCTCTACCAGTCAAGGGACGATAATAATCCGGAAGCCCCCAGAAGGAAACTCGATTTCTTACTCCTTCTTGCATCTCTTTCAATACTGCTTCGAAAGAAGATTTGAGCTGAATCCCTCTTTCTTGAATCCGTTTTTCATCAGAGACTTTTGCCCCACGATAAAGACTATCAGATACCTTGTAATCCGCAAACAAATTGGAAAGAGTTTCTTCTTTTTTTCCTGAAAAGGCCAGATTTAGACAGTCTATCTCAAAACTTGACAAACCATCTTCTTTTACCAACCTCAAGCCAACTGCATCTCCTTCTGAAATAATAGAGACATTTCCACGGTCTATCACATCTAACAAGGTAGCTTGAATAAGTTGGTCAAAGGTGAATTTTCCTGCTCCCTTGACCAAGGGACTCACTTCCTCCAAGGAGGTAGAGTAGACAGCCTCTGATAAAACCATAGGCTCTAATTCCATTGGTGGTTCATAGATACGATGATTTTTGGCATATTTGACCGAAGGAGTGGTCTTTCTTCTATAAATAAAATAAAAGCAAATACTCAATAACAAGGAGATAAAAAGTATAGAAGGAAACACCCACGTAACGAGTTGTTTACTTTGCTCTTTTTCTTTAAAAATCGAGTCTTCTATCTTATTAAACTCTTCTAAACGATTGCCTTTCAATCCCTGATCCCTAGCGCTAGCAAAATCAGTTCGAGGCCAGTAGGCATGCAATTCAACTCCACGCTTAGCCGGAAGATTGTCTAAACGGATAGTATAATCAAGGTTACTCTTTTCAATCGTTCCCTCTCTAAAAAGTTTCCCTGTATGGAAAAAGAGTTTTTCAGCCCCCTTATCTCCTCTTACATGAAATTCAAACTTTCCAATAGTTCCTGAACTATCTGTCAGAGGTTGCCAATTTAATTCAGCGATGTCATCATATAGAAAAAGCAAATTTTTTAAGTTCCAGACAAGGTCAACTTCAACTGTGTCGCCATCTTGACCTGGATTATAAACTTTAACAGTATAACCATCTGCTCCTTCTATCACTTCGCTAGTAACGTCTGCTAGTTCAGCACCATTTTTCGCAGCCTGAACCTTTGGATGAGGATCAATATCAAATCCACTAGGCATCTTGCCAGCACGTCCAAGTCCCACAATTTGACCCTTAAAGTCCTCCTCAAACTGGTAAACTATCTTCTGTCTAAATTCTGCCGTATTGTCTGCATGAATATACAAATCTCCTTGATAAGAGTTTATCTTGAAATCAATGGCAAAAACAGAGAGTGGCAGAAAGCAAAACAAGCCTAACACCAGTAAGAAAAAAGTTTTTTTCATCAACTAAGCCCCCTTTTTATCTTTGCTATCATTATATCATTTTTTCTCAAGTAAGGGCTTACCTATATTGAAAAATAGAGTTTTTTTCGATAAAATAGGAGACAGTTATTTTTTAATAGATTAGAAATAGGAGAAATCATGAGAAAAATATACTTATCTATTTTCACAAGTCTCTTGCTGATGCTGGGACTTGTCAATGTTGCTCAAGCCGATGAATATTTACGCATCGGAATGGAAGCAGCATATGCTCCCTTTAACTGGACACAGGACGACGATAGCAATGGAGCTGTCAAAATCGATGGGACTAACCAGTATGCTAACGGATACGATGTTCAAATCGCCAAGAAAATCGCTAAGGACTTAGGTAAAGAACCTTTGGTTGTTAAAACCAAGTGGGAAGGTCTGGTCCCTGCCCTTACTTCTGGTAAGATTGACATGATTATCGCAGGTATGAGTCCTACTGCTGAACGCAAACAAGAAATTGCCTTTTCAAGCAGTTACTACACTAGCGAACCAGTTTTGCTTGTCAAAAAAGATTCTGCCTATGCAAATGCCAAATCTTTGGATGACTTTAATGGTGCGAAAATCACTTCTCAACAAGGTGTCTACCTCTACGACTTGATTGCACAAATCCCGGGTGCTAAAAAAGAAACTGCCATGGGAGACTTCGCTCAAATGCGCCAAGCTCTTGAGGCTGGTGTCATTGATGCTTATGTTTCTGAACGCCCAGAAGCACTGACTGCTGAAGCTGCTAACTCTAAGTTTAAAATGGTTCAAGTAGATCCAGGTTTTAAAACTGGGGAAGAAGATACAGCTATCGCCATTGGACTTCGTAAAGATGACAACCGTATTAGCCAAATCAATGCCAGCATTGAAACCATTTCAAAAGACGATCAAGTTGCCTTGATGGATCGTATGATCAAGGAACAACCTGCCGAAGCTACAACAACTGAAGAGACTAGCAGTAGTTTCTTTAGCCAAGTCGCTAAAATTCTTTCTGAAAACTGGCAACAACTCTTGCGTGGTGCTGGTGTCACTCTTTTAATCTCTATCGTCGGAACCATCACAGGTCTCATTATCGGTCTTGCCATTGGTGTTTTCCGTACTGCTCCACTATCTGAAAACAAAGCCATTTACGGCCTACAAAAACTAGTCGGCTGGATCCTCAATGTCTACATTGAAATTTTCCGTGGTACACCTATGATCGTTCAATCAATGGTTATCTACTATGGAACTGCCCAAGCTTTCGGTATCAACCTTGACCGTACACTAGCTGCTATCTTCATCGTTTCAATCAATACCGGTGCCTACATGACCGAAATTGTTCGTGGTGGTATCCTAGCAGTTGACAAGGGACAATTTGAAGCCGCTACTGCTCTTGGTATGACCCATAACCAAACCATGCGTAAGATTGTCCTCCCTCAGGTAGTTCGTAACATCCTACCAGCAACTGGTAATGAATTTGTCATCAATATCAAAGATACATCTGTATTGAACGTTATCTCGGTTGTCGAACTTTATTTCTCAGGAAATACCGTGGCAACGCAAACCTATCAATACTTCCAGACATTTACAATCATCGCCGTGATTTACTTTGTCCTCACCTTCACCGTAACACGTATCCTACGCTTTATTGAGCGCCGAATGGACATGGATACCTATACTACAGGTGCTAACCAAATGCAAACGGAGGATTTGAAATAATGACACAAGCAATCCTTGAAATTAAACACCTCAAAAAATCCTATGGACAAAACGAAGTGCTAAAAGACATTTCTCTAACTGTCCACAAGGGTGAAGTTATCTCTATCATCGGAAGCTCTGGAAGCGGAAAATCAACTTTCCTACGCTCCATTAACCTACTTGAAACGCCAACTGATGGACAAATCCTTTATCATGGACAAAACGTCCTCGAAAAAGGCTATGACCTCACGCAATACCGTGAAAAATTGGGGATGGTGTTTCAATCCTTTAACCTCTTTGAAAATCTAAACGTTCTTGAAAACACAATCGTCGCTCAGACAACTGTCCTTAAACGTGAACGTACAGAAGCTGAAAAGATTGCCAAAGAAAACCTAGAAAAGGTCGGCATGGGAGAACGCTACTGGCAAGCGAAACCAAAACAACTCTCAGGGGGGCAAAAACAACGTGTGGCTATCGCTCGTGCCCTCTCCATGAATCCTGACGCCATTCTCTTTGATGAACCAACATCAGCTCTCGATCCAGAAATGGTTGGAGAGGTCCTCAAAATCATGCAGGATCTAGCTCAGGAAGGCTTGACTATGATTGTCGTAACCCACGAAATGGAATTCGCCCGTGACGTCTCTCACCGTGTTATCTTTATGGATAAAGGTGTAATCGCTGAAGAAGGCAAACCAGAAGACCTCTTCACCAATCCTAAAGAAGACCGTACAAAAGAATTCCTTCAACGCTATCTCAAATAAAAAGAAAAGGCTGCATCAACCGTGCAGTCTTTTTACTAGCCAAAAAATGAAAAGGCAGACCCTATTCAAGAATCTGCCATCATCCAAAGATTAATCTTCAAATTTTTCATGATTTTTATCATAGAAATCAATTAAACCTAGAGCCGTTTCAAACGAAATATTTTTTACTTTTGCACGCCCCTGCGCTAGAGCAATGATAGACATTTCACGCGCATTCGTTTCTTTAGAGATACGGTAGCCTGTGATTTTCTTATCACGAACCCAGCCAACAACTGATTCTACTTTTTCAAAGTTTGACTTAGCCATGTCCTTCTCCTATTTTCTTCTTTACGATATTTAATTGTATACGTTTTTATGTCTTTTGTCAATAAAAAAACATATATTCAATAAAATTAATGATTTATTTTTCTGTTACTATCTTATTAAAGCCGATAATATATAGGTTTTCCCTTGCTATAAACCATTAGTAAATACCTTTAAAATAATTGTATTATTAAATCTTTTGCTTGTAAAAATATTCATAATTTACAAATACCAGTTCGAGATAGGTTAGACAGATTTTATATTCACTTTATTCTATTTATCCAACTTTAAAATGACATTTCTAATAGCGAAAGGCTTTCTCTCCACACTATTACCAACTATTCTTTCTCTTCTCCTTCTTTAATATTCTTCCTGCCTTTATAAGCACTTTTCACTTGCTCAACTGGTACTATTTATTTACTTTATCTTCCTTTTTTGTTTCTTTAAACCAATAAAAAGATTAGTAATTAAGAAACAATAGTATCCTATCTTTCAACATTTTCCACTGTTTTTATCTTCTTAGTATCTTATCACTCTTCTCAGTTAACTCCGTATAAGGCTTCTCATTAGTATTGATTATTTTTTCTAATTACTATTATATTTAACCAAATTTCAGATTAGACATATATAAAATAGTAGATTCTAAAAATACTCCTTATATATAACAAGTAATTTTACTCCCTTACTATAAACTGAATCAAAAAATAATAGGTACTATAATGACTTGTGATAGAAATAGCGTAATCGATTTCCTAAGTCCATAGGAATCGCCCCCTTTCTTCACCCTCATTATAGCACCTATACATCAGTTGTGCAAATAATATGATATTTTTTTATTAGTCCTCAGACAAGCATATTATAGAGCGTTTCATTACCATTTAAGTTAATATAAGATGGATCAAAACCTTCCATTCGACGAATTAGACCTGCATAATCATGCTTATCTGCCAAGGCAATACCAATCAATACTGGTCCTGTCCCCTTGCTAGCTCGTTTGATATACTCAAAACGTGTGATATCATCATTTGGCCCCAAGATATCATTTACAAACTCACGCAAAGCTCCTGGACGCTGCGGAAAATTAACCACAAAGTAATGCTTGATCCCATCATAAATCAAGGCACGCTCTTCCATTTCCGGCATACGGTTGATATCATTATTTCCTCCAGAAATGATACAACAAATGGTTTTCCCTTTGATATATTCAGCTAAAACCTCTAAAGAGGCGATACTAGCCGCTCCAGCAGGTTCTGCAACAATCCCTTGCTTAGAGTAGAGGTCAATCAAGGTTTCAGAAATCAATCCCTCATCTACACCTACTAAGGTTTGAACATGTTGACGAGTTGCTTCATAGGTCAATTGGCCTACCTTTTGCACAGCAATCCCATCCGCAAATTTGTCAATTTCTTTGAGTTTAACAGGTCCACCAGCTTCAAAGGCAGCTTTCATGGAACGTGCACCATTAGCCTCTACTCCGATGACTTCAATTTCTGGACTTGTTTCCTTGATATAGGTAGAAACCCCAGCAATAAGACCGCCACCACCAACAGGAACCAAGACAGCATCAAAATCAATCGATTCTTTTCGAGCTTCTTCTAAAATCTCATAAGCAACTGTCCCTTGACCTGCTTGAACATGGGCATCATCAAAGGGATCAATAAAGGTACGATTTTCAGAGACTGTAAATTCTTGAGCTGCCTTAGCAGAAGCATCAAAGGTATCTCCAACTAGTTTAATGGTTACGAAATCCCCACCAAAAAAGCGAACTTGACCAATCTTTTGTTGCGGAGTAGTAATTGGCATAAAAATAGTAGCAGGAATTTTCATCTCATTACAAGTATAGGCAACTCCCTGCGCATGATTTCCCGCAGAGGCACAGACTACCCCACGCTCACGCTCTTCCTTACTGAGCTGAGAAATGGCATAATAGGCACCACGAATTTTAAAGGAACGAACACGTTGGGCATTTTCCTTTTTCAAATAAATCTTAGCACCATACTTCTCCGATAAATAATGGTCATAATCCAGTGGAGTATTCACAACCACACCGTTCAAGACCTTATGAGCCTTGATGATATCTTTTGAACTTAACATCTTTTTCTCCTAGACTATTTCATACTATCACAATCCATCCTCTTAAAAGAGAGATGAATTGATTATAAAAGCGAGTTAGTCCACCAACTCGCCTTCACCTTAATTGCTATCAATTAGTTATAGATTTTGAATGCATCGTCGTCGTTTTTACCAACGAAAGGCATTGCTTTACGCAATTCTGCACCAACTTTTTCAATTTCAAGGTTAGCTGCTTTTTCACGGTAAGCAGTCAATTTTGGACGTCCAGCTTTATAGTCATTTACAAAGTCATTTGCAAATTTACCATTTTGGATGTCTGCCAAGACAGCCTTCATATTTTCTTTAACTTGTTCAGTGATTACACGTGGACCTGATACATAGTCACCGTATTCAGCAGTGTTTGAAATAGATTGACGCATTTTCTTGAATCCACCTTCGTAGATCAAGTCAACAATCAATTTCATTTCGTGAAGAACTTCAAAGTAAGCCAATTCTGGGGCGTAACCTGCTTCTGTCAAGACTTCGAAACCTGCTTCGATAAGGGCAGTCAAACCACCACAAAGTACAGCTTGTTCACCAAATAAATCTTCTTCAGTTTCTTCTTTGTATGTTGTTTCAAGAAGACCTACACGGGCTGCTCCAACACCTTTACACCAGTCCATAGCAATGTTTTTCGCATTTCCTGTTGCATCTTGATATACTGCATAAAGAGCTGGAACACCAAATCCTTCTTCGTAAGTACGACGTACCAAGTGTCCTGGTCCTTTAGGAGCACACATAAAGACATCTACATCCGCAGGAACTTTGATAAATTCAAAGTGAATGTTGAAACCATGGGCAAATCCAACTGCATTTCCAGCTTCCAAGTTTGGAGCGATTTCTGCTTCGTACAATTCTTGTTGGATTTCGTCTGGTGCCAAAATCATGATAACGTCAGCCAATTTAGTTGCTTCTGCTACTGTGTAAGTGTCAAATCCATCTTCTTTTGCTTTGTCAAAAGATTTACCTGGACGTACACCGATGATGACATCGTGACCTGAATCACGCAAGTTTTGAGCATGCGCATGTCCTTGTGAACCATAACCAATAACGGCGATTTTTTTACCGTCAAGTGCTGCTACTTTAACATCTTTTTCATATTCCATTTGAACTGCCATAGTTTTTCTCTCTTTTCTATTATTTATTGCCTTTTAGGCTGGTTTAACAAATTTAAAATATTTTTATACTCAATGAAAATCAAAGAGCAAATTAGGAAGCTAGCCGCAGGTTGCTCAAAACACTGTTTTGAGGTTGCAGATAGAGCTGACGTGATTTGAAGAGATTTTCGAAGAGTATTAGTCGCGGGTAAATCCAGTTGCACCCGTTCGAGCGATATTGCGAATACCGTATGGTCGAATGACTCGCAACAGTGCTTCGCTCTTTTCTGCATTTCCTGTCATTTGAATAGTAATCGAGCTTGGCGCTACATCTACCACCGTTGCACGGAAAGGTTGAATAATTGCTAGAATCTCAGCTCGCTTCTCAGCTGGCGCTGACATCTTAACCAAAATCACCTCGCGCTCCAAATGAGGCTTGTCTGTAATATCACGAATGCGAATCACATCAATCTGACGATTGAGTTGCTTAATGATTTGCTCCACTTCATCATGAGAAGCTACATCAATAATAATGGTGATGCGCGATACATTCGGATCTTCTGTTGCTCCAACAGAGATACTTTCGATATTAACCTGACGACGAGATAGAACACCGGTAAAGCGATTGAGGACTCCTGAACGATTCTGTAGTTTTGCTGTTAACATTCTACGCATGGAACTTCACCCCCAACATCTCATGATTACTCTTACCAGCTGGTACCATTGGTAACACCTGTTCCTTACGAGAAATATCTACCTCGATTAGCATAGGAACATCCTCAGTGATGACTTCAAGGTCTTGATCCAAGGTCTCAGGATTGTCAAACTTATAGTTTTTAATACCATAAGCCTGCGCCATCAATTGGAAATCAGGAAGGGTATCAAAGACCGACTCAGACGTTCTACCTTCATAGAAGGATTCCTGCCACTGGCGAACCATTCCAAGTGAGTGGTTGTTCAGCATCACCACCTTGATTGGCACCTTGTAAATGTTCAAAATAGCCAATTCCTGGTTAGTCATTTGGAAACCACCATCCCCAACAAACAAGACTACTTCCTTATCTGGGTTAGCAATTTTAGCTCCAATTGCTGCTGGAATTCCAAATCCCATCGTTCCCAAACCACCTGAAGTCACTAACTGACGTTCATTTTGGTAGGGATAATACTGGGCTGTCCACATTTGGTGTTGACCAACGTCTGTTACCACAATGGCATCTCCATTCGTCAACTCACCAATTCGTTCAATAACAGCTTGCGGCTGAACCACACGCTCTTTCTTATCATAAGAACGAACGCGGTTCTTGTCTTTAGTGACTTTTTCAATCCATTTCTCAGTATTGTTATGAACGGTTGGTTCCGCCAACAACATTTGCAAAGCTTTCTTAGCATCTCCAACTACAGGAATATCTGCACTGATAATCTTGCCAATCTCGGCTGGGTCAATATCAATGTGAGCAACCTTAGCATTCTTAGCAAAGGTCTTAGGATTCCCCGTCAAGCGGTCATCGAAACGACAACCAATACTAATCATAAAATCAGCTTCCGTCATGGCAATATTAGCTGCGAATGACCCGTGCATGCCTCCCATTCCAAGGAAGAGTGGATGACTCGTTGCAATCGTTCCTTGTCCCAAAAGACTGGTTACCACTGGAATTTGATAGCGTTCAGCAAATTCATTTAATTCTGCAGCTGCTTCAGCATAACTAATTCCACCACCAGCTAGCAAGACTGGCTTTTTAGCCTTGGATAATTGCTTCAAGATTTTCTTGATTTGCATATCATTAGGCTCAAGAGTCGGCTGATAGCTTGGTAGGTTCACTTCTGGTGAATAAATGAAGTCTGTTTCTAAAGCAGATACGTCTTTAGGTAGGTCAATTACAACTGGCCCTGGACGGCCTGTAGTTGCGATATGGACAGCTTCCGTAATGATACGAGGAATATCAGCTGTCTCACGAACTTGGTAATTGTACTTAGTGATTGGCATGGTAATTCCCACAATGTCTGCCTCCTGAAAGGCATCCTTCCCAATCCCAGCTCGCGCCACCTGACCTGTAAAGACCAAAAGGGGAACGCTATCGCTCATGGCATCTGCAATCCCTGTAATGGCATTTGTTGCTCCCGGTCCGCTAGTGACGACGGCAACACCCAACTTTCCAGTTGATTTGGCATATCCTTCAGCTTCATGCAAACAACCTTGCTCATGGCGTCCTAGAATGTGGCGAATGCCTTTAAAATTATATATCGCATCATAAAAAGGCAAGACTGCACCACCAGGATAACCAAAGATGGTATCAATTCCTAAATCACGAAGTGTTTCCAAAACTAGGTCCGACCCCGTCTTAGGAGATTCTAAACTGATTTTCTCCATTGTTCCCCTTTCTCTTCTCTTAAAAATAACTTGTTACTATCATACCATTTTTTCAAAATTTTTCAAGGGAAAAGAAGAAATTTTCTGAATTTTCTATTTTAACGTTTATTTATGAATGTTATTTTGGTTTTTATTTAAAAGATACCGATTTCATTATTTAAAAAGAAAAAAAGAACTGATTTCTCAGTCCTTCATTAATCTTATTCCACACTAAATAGGTATGGGTAAACAGGTTGTTGACCTTGGTGAATCTCGACTTCAACGTCTTCGAATTCTTCTGCGATTTCTTGGGCAATTTCATTGGCAAGTTCTTCGCTTCCGTCTTCACCGACATAGAAGGTTACGATCTCACTATCTTCATCCAACATATGTTTCAATGTTTCTGTCAAGGTTTGGTGCATGTCAGGGTTTGACACGAGGATTTTCCCATCAACCATACCAAGATTATCGTTTTCATGGATTTCCAAGCCATCAATGGTCGTATCACGCACAGCTGTTGTGACGCTTCCACTAACAACATCGCTAAGAGCAGCAGTCATACGCTCTTGGTTTTCTTCGATTGACTTGCTTGGATCAAAGGCAAGAAGACTTGTCAAACCTTGAGGAAGAGTGCGAGCTTCCACCACTACTGCTGGTTGCTCCAAAACTTCTACTGCAGATTGAGCTGCCATGAAGATATTCTTGTTGTTTGGCAGGAAGATAATGTTACGAGCATTGACCTGTTCAACAGCCTTGATAAAGTCTTCTGTTGAAGGGTTCATAGTTTGACCGCCCTCGATAACATAATCCACACCTTGAGAACGGAAGATATCTGCTAGACCTTTACCAGCCACTACAGCAATCAAAGCATACTCTTTTTCTTCAGATGGTTTGCTAACTTGAGCAGCTTCTTTCTCAACCTGTGCTTCGTGTTGGTTACGCATATTGTCAACTTTTACCTTGACCAAGCTACCATATTTGAGACCTTCTTGCATAACAAGTCCTGGATCTTCTGTATGGACATGGACTTTGACAATTTCATCATCATTGACAACAAGGAGGGAATCCCCAAGTTCATTCAAGTAGTTACGGAACTCATCGTACTCAAAATCTTTGGCATAGGTTGGACCTTGCTTAAGAGCTACCATGATTTCAGTACAGTAACCAAAGGTGATGTCCTCAGTCGCTACGTGACCAGCCACAGACTTATGATGCTCTGCATTGATCATCTCACTCATGTTGGCAGGAGTCGCTACAAAGTCCTCAGATGCAATATATTCGCCAGTAAGGGCTGAAAGGAAACCTTCGTAGATAAAGACCAATCCTTGACCACCTGAGTCCACAACGCCAACTTCCTTCAAGACTGGAAGCATGTCTGGTGTTTTAGCTAGAGCCGTTTTAGCACCTTCCAAGGCTGCGCGCATGACTTCAACAGCGTCATCTGTTTGCTCAGCTTTTTTCTTAGCACCGATAGCAGCCCCACGAGAAACTGTCAAAATCGTTCCTTCAACTGGTTTCATCACTGCCTTATAGGCAACTTCTACACCTGATTGGAAGGCAAGGGCCAAGTCTTGACCTGTTAACTCGTCTTTATCCTTGATGGCTTGTGAAAATCCACGGAAAAGCTGAGACGTAATAACTCCTGAGTTTCCACGCGCACCCATCAAAAGACCTTTGGCAAGAATGCTCGCTACCTCGCCAACTGTAGAAGCTGGCTTGTCTGCAACTTCTTTAGCTCCATTTTCAATGGTCATTCCCATGTTTGTTCCAGTATCTCCATCTGGAACTGGAAAGACGTTTAATGAATTGACATATTCAGCTTGCTTATTCAAGCGAGTCGATGCAGCCTGCACCATTTCTTGAAATAAGCTAGTAGTAATTTTTGACACGGTTATTCTCCTACAACTTTGATATTTTGAATGTAGACATTTACAGTCTGAGCAGTAATTCCAAGTTGGTTTTCCAAACTAAAACGAACACGCTCTTGAATGTTTTTTGACACTTCGCTAATCTTTGTTCCGTAGCTCAACACGGTATATACATCAACTGCAATACTGCCATCTTCGGCTGCCTTTACGACGACACCTTTGGAATAATTTTCCTTACCTAGAAGGGCTTGGAAATTATCTTTGAGGGCATTTTTACTAGCCATACCGACCACACCAAAAATCTCAGTTGCTGCTCCACCTACGACGGTTGCAATCACTTCATCTGTTAGTTCGATTTGACCATCTTTTGTATTAATTTTTACAGTCATCCTTTTTACCTCAACTAGTTGATACTCTATTTTATCATATTTCAGCCCAAGTGTAAAAGCAGAATACTGTATCAGCGGATATTTACTCTATTTTTCAAATGATTTTATATCTACAGTAAAAGAAAAAAGACCCTAAGGTCTCCTTACTTTTATTATTAAACGCGTTCAACTTTACCTGATTTCAAAGCACGAGCTGAAGCCCAAACTTTTTTAGGTTTACCATCGATAAGAACAGTAACTTTTTGAAGGTTTGGTTTTACGGCACGTTTTGTTTGGTTCATCGCGTGTGAACGGTTGTTTCCTGATACAGTCTTACGACCTGTAAAGTAACATACTTTAGCCATTTGTGTTTTCCTCCTATTAGATCTAATATAGCGGATGTGCTAGCACCACATACTGTACTATGTTATCACACTTTCTTCATTTTTGCAAGGGAATTAGAAGATTTTTTTATTTAACGTAGACAATTCCCAACTTCCCAAAGGCCACATCTCCACGGATAATCAAGGTTTTGCTGGTTGGCGCTAAAGGAGTATCTGCCTTGGCTACGCCACAGAAAGTTTCTACCTTTAAATCAACTCCCCAATGTTTAGGAACATAGATAACTGCATTCCCAAAACCGACTTCCACTTTCAGAGTTGCGCTATCTCCTAAAATCTCTGCATTGTCATAATATATCTTGGCATTTCCAAAACCAACTTCTACTTGGTCGTCTACCAATTCTTGATTTTGCTTGTAGAAAGTCCCAGTCCCAAAAGCAACTTCCTTATCTGTAAAAATTGTCTTTTCACCATCGAACCACCATTTTTTCCCATTCCAAGTTCTGTTAGAATGAGTGAGTGCGCTGACACCCATTACGATTAAAATACTTGCCCAGAACAATGACTGATTGGGAATTGGTAAAATGCCATAAAAGTGGTTAGCAATCATTAAGGCTACTAGAGCTGTAAAAGAGGCTGAAGTTAAGTGACGACGCAACAAAGCTCCAACTGATTGATAGGCAAAAAATGCAATACCAAGCAAGGGCCAAATTTGCCCACCGAATGAAGGGATTCCAAAATTCCCTTGTAATAATATTAAAGCCGCCAAAATGAGCAACACAATACCAAATGCTTTCTTTTTCATCTTATTACCTCATGTTTCTTAGATTTTCTTTTAGGAGGGATTGGTAATGCCGTGAGACATGAACCTCCTTGTGGGTTTGATAAAAGGAAATGGTGCCCGTTCCTGAAAAGGACTTGTCAACCGAGTAAACTTGCCGAATATTAGCAATGGTCGACTTGGATACTCGACTGAAATAACGGGGCAGGATAGACTCTAACTCATAGAGTTTAAGTCGAACCTCGTAGGCATCTTTCTGGGTATGGGCGTAAATCTTGTTCCCCTCTGTTTCAAAGAAAAGAATTTCCGACAAGTCCAGATAATATTCACCCGTCCCCTTGTAAAAAATCAACCTAGGAGACTTGGATTCTTGCAAGAGGCGCTGTAAATCCGCAATCTCATCTGTCAAAGCCGCTGCCTTGATGACAATTTCAGTTTCCTCTAAATTGCTGTCAATTTCGATTCGTAACTTCATTCCATCTCCTTTCTGACTCTACTATATCAAAGCCAAAATAAGAAAACAAGAGCAAAAAAGCAAGTGGTTACTTTAACCCCGTAAGTGGTTGTAGGGTTACCTTAACTTGCAGGTCAAAATAGAAAGAAAATCACACCCCACACAAGACCACAAATATAACCAACTACTACATCCTTGGGATAATGCACGCCACCTAAGACTCTCACTAGACCTAGGAAGGCTGATAATGTCAAACAAATCATCCCCATAGTTAGACTAGCATGCAAGCAAGCCATGGAGATAATGGTTGCTGAAAAGACATGGCGGCTGGGCATAGACTGACCAGGACTATCTCTGCCAAGCAAGGGTTTAATATCCCATTCCTCATAAGGCCTAGGAGTATTGATTTTCTTACGAAGAAAGGACAAAATCACAAAACCTGATGCAGGGATAAACAAATAGATTCCGACCTGTTTCCCAAGTCCTTGTTGGAGATAGATAGTTGCTAACAAGGTTAGATAAATTATAGGCATAACTACCGTCATGAACCGATTGAAAGTTCTTAATAAGCTCAGAAGAAAGGGCCTATTTTCAATGTTAGCAGCAATGTAGTCATACCATTCTTGATAATTTTTCATATATTTTCTCATCACTTACTCAAATTTTGCTTACAGGGAAGCACTTGTCTTCTAGTATAGTGCAGAAAAAGAAGGCCGTCAAGCCTTCTTTGGGTTTATTCTTCTGCTTCGTCTTCTGTAAACTGACTGTTGTAGAGGTCAGCGTAGAAACCAGCTTGCGCCATCAGCTCATCATGATTTCCTTGCTCAATGATATTTCCATCTTTCATAACCAGAATAAGATCAGCATTTCGGATAGTAGACAAGCGGTGGGCGATGACAAAGGAAGTTCTGCCTTCCATCAAACGGTCCATGGCTTTCTGGATTAATTCTTCCGTCCGAGTATCAACAGAAGAAGTCGCCTCATCTAGGATTAAGAGTGGCGCATCTTTCAACAAAGCACGAGCAATAGTCAAGAGTTGTTTTTGTCCGACAGACAAGGTAACTGTATCATCCAAGACGGTATCGTAACCATCTGGTAGAGTCATGATAAAGTGGTGAATCCCTACAGCCTTGCTGGCTTCAATCACGCGCTCATCACTAATCCCCTTTTGGTTATAGATAAGATTGTCGCGAATGGTTCCTTCAAAGAGCCAAGTATCCTGCAAGACCATTGAAAAGGCATCGTGTACTTCCGAACGCTTCATCTCCTTGGTATCCACACCATCGATACGGATGCTTCCCTTATCAATCTCATAGAACTTCATCAAAAGATTGACAATGGTTGTCTTACCAGCTCCTGTCGGTCCGACAATGGCAACCTTTTGACCTGCATGAGCGGTCGCAGAAAAGTCATGGATAATAGTTCGCTCTGGTGTATAACCAAAGGAGACTCGATCAAAGACTACTTGACCTTTCATGTCGCTCAATTGTCTTTCTTTATGGGATTCATCTTCCATCTCCTCTTCAGCCAGGAATTCGAAGACACGTCCCATGGCTGCACTAGCCTGCTGAAGACTAGTAATTCCCTGGGCAATTTGTGAAAGAGGCTGAGAAAAGATACGAACGTAGGCCATAAAGGCAACGATAATCCCGATACTGATGTGCCCATTTAAGGCCAAGGCTGCACCAACGATAATCACCAAGGCATAGCTAAAGTTCCCAATAAACATCATAATCGGCATCATAATCCCTGAAATAAATTGAGATTTCCAGATACTATCATACAGACGATTGTTTAATTTCGCAAACTCTTCTTTCGTACTTTCGATGGCATTGTAACTGGTCACCACATTATGGCCAGAGTACATTTCCTCCACATAGCCATTGACAGCTGCCAAATCTTGTTGCTGACTCTTAAAGAAGCCCTGGGATTTGCCCATAAAGACAGACACGAAAGTAAAACCAATAAAGGTTGAAACAACCGTCACCAAGGCTAAAATCCAGTTCATCCCAAACATGGTTACCAAGACTGCTAAAACCAATAAACTAGATGAAAGAACTGTTCCCAGACTTTGATTAAGGGACTGGGCTGCAGTGTCAACGTCATTGGTTACACGAGACAAAGTATCCCCTTGAGAGTGTCCATCAAAATATCTCAATGGTAGGCGATTAATTTTCTCTGCAATGGCTCTTCTCAAACGCTCTGAAAAACGTTGAATAGCTGTTGTAAACAGAAAGGCCTGTAAATAATTTGATAGAAGTCCGATCACATAAATCACGGCCAAAAAACCACCAATAGCTGCAACCGCCGAGACATCCACACTTGTTTCCAGACCACTGGCAATGATATTAGTCATTTCCTTGATGCGGGTTGGACCATATACAGTAATGATATTGGATACGATTGTTGCTAGAAAGGCTATCAGAAGGGCAAACTGGAGGCCTGCAAGATAGGGTTTACTCTGTTTCCAGAGAGACATTTTCTTATTTTCCATGTTCCAATTCCTCCTTCGATAGTTGTGAATAGGCAATTTCTTGGTAAACTTCGTTATTAGCTAGAAGTTCCTTGTGAGTGCCTTGCCCCACGACTTTACCTTGATCCAAGACCAAAATCAAATCTGCATCCATAATCGTTGAAATACGCTGTGCGACAATGAGCTTGGTCATAGACTTGGTTTTCTCTGCTAGCTCTTGGCGTAGGACACGATCTGTCTTGTAATCCAAGGCTGAGAAGGAGTCATCAAAGATGAGGATTTCTGGCTTCCGAGCCAAGGCACGCGCAATTGCCAGACGCTGTCTTTGGCCACCTGAGAAGTTGGTTCCTCCTTGGGCCACTTCTGACGCCAATCCCGCTTCCTTGTCTTCTATAAAGTTCTTAGACTGGGCCAATTCTAGAGCCTGCCACATAGCCTGCTCACTAAGTGGTGTTTCTTGACTCTGTCCAAAGTCAAGATTGCCCTTGACATCACCTGAAAAGAGAACCGCTTTCTGAGGAATATAACCAACCTTGTTGCGCAAATCTTTCAAGTCATAGTTTTGAACATTGACACCATCTACCAGAATTTCTCCTGCTGACACGTCGTAGAAACGTGGAATCAGATTGACCAGAGTTGATTTACCAGAACCTGTTGACCCAATAAAGGCCACTGTTTGACCTGCTTCTGCTTTAAAGCTAACATGATCAATAACCGCTTCCGAATTTGCCGCATAGCGGAAGGTTACATCCTTAAATTCGACCTGGCCTTTGAGGTTTTCATAAGCCTGCTGCACTTGAGCAGGATTTTGGATAGAGGAATGCAAATCTAAAACCTGATTAATCCGCTTAGCAGAGACCATGGTTCGGGGAAGAACGATGAAGAGCGCCCCCATGAGAAGGAAGCCCATGACAACCTGCATGGCATAAGACATGAAAACAACCATGTCACTAAAGAGAGGCAGACGCGCTGTCGCAGCAGCATCGTTGATTACATAAGCCCCAATCCAGTAAATCGCCACACTTAAACCACTTGAAATCCCCATCATGATGGGATTTAAAATAGCCATGAGACGATTGACAAACAAATTCAAGCGTGTCAATTCATCATTTGCTGTAGCAAATTTTTCATTTTGGTAATCCTCTGCATTGTAGGCACGGACAACACGAATACCTGTTAAACTTTCACGAGTAATACTGTTCAGTTTATCAGTCAGACTTTGAATCAAGGACTGTTTTGGAAAGGCTAGCGTCATCAAAACTGTCGTCATCAAAACGTTGACAATCACTGCCACAAGTACGGCCCAGAGCCAGTATTCCGAATGACCTAAAATCTTCCCGATAGCCCAGATAGCCATAATCGGACCACGCGTAACCACTTGCAAGCCCATGGTAATCAACATCTGAACCTGAGTAATATCATTGGTAGTACGCGTCAAGAGGCTAGGAATTGAAAATTTCTTAATCTCTGTCTGCGAGTAATCCAAAACTCGGTTAAAAATATCACTTCTCAGTCTACTAGTATAAGAAGCTGCCACTCTGGATGCAAAAAATCCAACTGCAACTGCGGACAAGAAAGCAAGAAAAGACATTCCCACCATCATGCTTGCTGGCTGCCACAACTCATCCAAGTTGGTAGCCTGAGTTCCCAGTAAATCCGTAATTTTTGAGATATAGGTTGGCACTTCCAACTCTAGATAAACAGAAAAGCAGGTAAAGAGAATGGCTAGTAAAATCATCCCCCATTCTTTTCCACTAATTCG
The DNA here is from genome assembly GCA_905221155.1 of bacterium. Taxonomy (GTDB): domain Bacteria; phylum Bacillota; class Bacilli; order Lactobacillales; family Streptococcaceae; genus Streptococcus. The sequence goes on from CAJNCB010000002.1 coordinate 166,488, forward strand.
TTTGGCTAATTTCTTCATTCTCTCCTCCTATTCCCTTGATATTTTCCTGTAGTTGACCGAGAACTTTCTCAAAAATCAGTAATTCATCTTCATCAATGCCTTCCATCAACTGCTTGTCTATACGTTTAAAAAAGGTCTTGATCTCTTGCATTTGAGAACGCGATTTTTCCGTCAGACGAACAAACTTAGCCCGCTTATCGCTAGGACTCGCCTCCAATTCTACCAAACCATTTTGCACCATACGCTTGACCAAGTTACTAGCAACAGACTTGCTAATATTGAGTTCCTTCTCAATATCTTTAATCAAGACCAAGTCTTGGTTTTCCTCACGGATATCCAAAAAACGTACAACCTGACCTTGCGGTCCCCCCATAAATTCAATACCACAACGTTTGGCTTCCTTCTGCACCATCAGATGAATCTGATGACCAAAACGCTTAAAGACCAACATCGGTTTGTCCATACTAACTCCTTTCTAACTATCACATTTAGTTCTCCTAGGAACTAAATAAGTTTCCATGAGAACTATTTTATCATTTTCAGAAAAGATGTCAAGAAAAAAGTTTTCATGAGAACTATCTTAGTTTAAATTGACATTAGGCAATATCTTTTATATAATAAGCGCTAACTACTGTGGATAGAAATCCATTCACTCAATGAAGGGAGAAAACTTTCAAATGAAACCAGAAGAACAAAGAGTTTTAGGAATCTTAGCAACCATTTTTGGAGCCATCGCACTTTTAGGATCCTGGATCCCGTTTATTAACTATCTATCGTTGTTCATCGCCATCGTCGCATTTATCTTGGGAATTATTGGCCTTATCGTCAACCTCAAAAAACGGAAAACAATGGCTATTATCGGAACATCCCTGGCAGTTGCCTCTGTTGTACTTTTCTTTACGAGTCAGGCACTATACGCTGATGTCTACAAAGAGTATGCCAAGGAGTTTAACCGTTCCTACATGGATACGAGTGCCTCAATGGAACGCGAAGAAAAAAGCGGCTTGACAGACGATACCTTCGCCTGGACCCAAGAACAGTTCAACGCCTTAATCGAAGGTGACCTTGACAACAAAGGAAAAGGTGGTACCACCTACGAGGATATTATCAACAAACACGGAAAGCCAGATTCCGAGTTTGACTTCACTCTTGGGGGGTACAATACGAAAAAAATCACCTATATCTCCATTGGAGACAAGACCAAGACTGTTACCTTAACTTTTGCAAAACGGGACAATGGACAGCTCTTGCTCGTCCAAAAACATGCAGTCGGTCTAGGTCTAGAAAAAAGCAAGCAACAAAACGATTCTGAAACCTGAGTCTAAGTTCAAATATCAAAAAAACGAACAGCTAGTAAAACTGTTCGTTTTTCTATTAGAATCCATCTACGTTTGTGTAGATCTTTTGTACGTCTTCGTCGTCTTCAAGAACGCTGTAAAGTTTTTCAAAGGTTTCAAGGTCATCGCCTGACAATTCCACTTCTGACTGAGGAATCATTTCCAATTCAGTAACTTGGAATTCTTCGACACCTGACTCACGAAGGGCAACAATAGCCTTGTGAAGGTCTGTTGGAGCTGTGTAAACAGTGATTGTTCCTTCTTCTGCTTCTACATCGTCCACATCCACATCTGCTTCTAGCAATTGCTCAAAGACTGCATCAGCGTCCTCACCTGCAAATACAATAACACCCTTGTTGTCAAAGAGGTAAGAAACCGAACCTGAAGCACCCATGTTTCCGCCGTTTTTACCAAAGGCAGCACGGACATTAGCTGCTGTACGGTTAACGTTTGAAGTCAAGGTATCAACAATCAACATAGAACCGTTTGGTCCAAATCCTTCGTAACGTCCTTCTGTAAAGGTTTCGTCTGTGTTTCCTTTTGCTTTATCAATCGCTTTATCGATAACGTGTTTTGGCACTTGGGCTTGTTTAGCACGGTCGATAACGAATTTCAAAGCAGTGTTTGATTCTGGGTCTGGATCACCTTTTTTAGCTGCTACATAGATTTCTACACCAAACTTTGCATATACTTTAGAGTTAGCTCCATCTTTAGCCGTTTTTTTAGCTACGATATTGGCCCATTTACGTCCCATTAGGAATCTCCTTTTTTCACATTTTAATCTTTCTTATTATAACACAAGTTTTTTCGATTTTCACTAGAGGAACTGGATTTTATTCAGCAAATCGAGCTATGATGACACTTTTGTTGCCAAGATGGCCTTGCCTTCTTTTATCAAGGGATGACGGAACAGTGAAAAGTACAGTTGAATGGTCATGGCAACCCAGATAAGGGGTTCGCAAAGGATGACTCCCCTATACCCTGCCCAAGGGATAATCAAGACCACAAAAACGATTTTCCCGATTAGTTCTATAAAGCTGGAAACTAGAGGAAGGATCTTTTGCCCCAAGCCCTGCAAGCAATTGCGATAAATCAACAAGAGACTCAAAATGGGATAAAAGGCTGAGCTGATTTGCAGATAGAGACTACCATTTTCTACCAAGTAGCCATCCGTTGAACTGGCCAAGAAGGAAACCAAGGCTGGACTGGCAAAAAAGAGGAAGATACAAACAAAAACTGCCCAGGACATGCTTAGACGACTGCCGATTCGAAGGCCTTGAACAATTCGGTCTGGTCGCTTGGCCCCAAGATTCTGCGAAGCAAAGGTCGTCATCGAGGCAGAAATAGAGGTCATAGGAAGAAGGGCGAAGGCCATAATGCGTCGAGCCGCCGTCTGGGCACTAATGATTACAGCTCCAAAGGTATTGACAGAAGACTGTAAAATCACACTGCCGATAGACACAATGGAACTCATCAAGCCCATAGCCAAACCCTGCTCTAAGAGATCTGCATATAAGGCCTTGTCCCATTTGAAATGTTTCAGCTGAGGTAGAAGTTCTGGAACACTCTTGCGGATATAATAAAAGCAGAGAACCGCTGATAAACCTTGCGAAATGATAGTCGCAAGGCCTGCAGATTGAACTCCCAGATGCAGTTGCGTAATGAAATAGAGATCCAGAGCTACATTGACCAAGGCAGAAAAAATCAGAAAACCAAGTGCAGCCAGACTGTCCCCTATGGACCGCAACAAGCCTGCAAAGAGATTATAAGCAAAGCTGACACCTACACAAGTCACAATCATAGAAATATATTGATAGGATTGAGGAAGGATTTCTGCAGGGGTATCTAAGTATTGCAAGAGAGGATACAATCCAAAAAAGCCCAGCAGCATAACCACAATACTCAAAAGAGCACCTAAAATCCAGGTGGCCGCTACCGCTTCCTTGATTTTAGTAAAATTCCGAGCCCCATAATAGCGGGCAATAACAATCCCCATACCATTTCCGACACCAAGTGTAAAGCCTATAATCAGATCAAAAATAGCTGTTGTCGCCCCTACTGCCGCCAAGGAATCTTGACCAAGAAATCGTCCAACAATCAAGACATCAGCAGTGTTATAGAGCTGTTGGAAAATATTGGACAGCAAGATTGGAAAGGCAAAACTCAAAAGTGAGGGGAGAATAGGACTATGAATCAGGTCCACTGTTCGTTTTTTATTCATAAGGCTATTATATCAGCTTTCTAGAGGAGCGACAAGAAACAGCAAACTATGCCAGAACTAGGCAATGAAAAAGCAGTGGATTTCTCCACTACTTTAACAACTTATTCTTCAATTTCGATTTCAAGTTCGTCGCCTAGGTCAAGAGTTACTTCTTCATTCACAGAATCTGCTTGAACTGCTTCTTCTTTTTTGCTTTCAGCGGCTTCTTCTCCATCAATCAAACCAAATTGAACACGGACTTGATGATCAATCTCATCAAAGACTTCTGGGTTATCTGCCAAGTATTTCTTAGCATTTTCAGAACCTTGCCCAATTTTCTCATCCTTGTAAGAGTACCAAGCTCCTGCTTTTTTGATGATATCCAAATCGCTTGCAATCTTCAAAAGCTCACCAGTCTTAGAAATCCCTTCTCCGTACATGATTTCAACGAAGGCTTCCTTAAATGGCGGAGCCACCTTGTTTTTCACGACCTTAATCTTAGTTTCCTTACCGACGTTGGTGTCTTTTTGGTCACCAGTTCCCTTGATTTGTGTGCTTCCACGAACATCCAAACGCACTGATGCATAGAATTTCAGAGCACGTCCACCAGGAGTTGTTTCTGGATTTCCAAACATGACCCCAACTTTTTCACGCAATTGGTTGATAAAGATGGCAATTGTTTTGGTTTTATTGATAGAAGCACCAAGTTTACGCATGGCTTGACTCATCATACGAGCCTGCAAACCAACGTGGCTGTCTCCAATATCACCATCAATTTCCGCACGAGGGACAAGGGCCGCAACCGAGTCAACTACAACAAGATCTACAGCACCCGAGTCAATCAATTTTCCTGCTATTTCAAGACCTTGCTCTCCTGAGTCTGGTTGTGACAAGAGCAATTCGTCAATATTGACCCCAAGAGCCGCAGCATAAGCTGGATCAAGGGCATGCTCCGCATCGATAAAGGCTGCAATCCCACCTTCTTTTTGCGCTTGCGCAACTGCATGAAGGGCAACCGTTGTCTTACCAGATGACTCTGGTCCATAGATTTCGATGATACGTCCCTTAGGATAACCACCTGAACCAAGGGCAATATCAAGAGCCAAGGAACCTGAGCTCATCACTTGTACCTTTTGCTCGGCACGTTCACCCAAACGCATGATTGAACCTTTACCAAAGTCTTTCTCAATCAATTTAAGAGCGTCATTCAAGGCTTTTTCACGTTCTGCCCCGAATTTTTTTGAAATTTCATCTAATTTTTTTGGTTTTTTCGCCATTCTATTCTCCTACATTCTAATGGTCCTTAGACCTATCTACTATTATATCAAAAGTTAGTCACTTAATAAAGCCTTGCGAACTAGGTTAAAGGCATGCATAACCGCAATGTGACGTACATCTGCTCGACTTCTACCTCCAATATTCACCTTGATGACCTCAGTTCCTTTCTCTTTAGCCAAGCCTATGAAGACTGTCCCAGCCGGGTGCCCTTCTAGGCTGTCTGGCCCTGCTACTCCAGTCAAACTAAGGCCAAAATCTGACTGGGTCTTGCTTCGTGCCTGCTCAGCCATCTTCTGAGCTGTAAATTCAGACACCACACCATGTTCTTCCAAGTCCTTGACAGGAATATCCAACATCTTTGATTTTTCCTCCAAGCTATAGGTCACAAAACCACCCTTAAATATACTGGAAGCACCCGAAAAATCCGCCACGGTAGCTTGGAAAAGACCTGCCGTCAAACTCTCTGCAGCCGTGATGGTTTTTCCTTTCCTTTTCAGTTCTTCTACCACAATGCTGGCTAAACTAGTTTCTTCCCCATAACCATAACAAAGCTCTCGTAAAGAAAGTCCTTCAAAAGTCTGGCGACCTAAGATTTGATGTTCCAAGATATCCAGCACTTGATTCGCCTCTTCTTGATTGCTAGCTTTTGTTGATAGACGGAGTGTTACCTCGCCTGTCTTTGCATAAGGTGCCAAGGTTGGATCTGTTTGATTATCAATCAGATCAGCCAAAATCGTCACCAGCTGACTTTCGCCAATTCCAAAGAAACGAAGAACTCGGGAATATAGCTTACTCCCCGTCATCAACTTGGGTAGAAGTTGGTTTAAGACCATCGGTTTCAATTCACTTGGTGGACCTGGAAGGACGACGTAGGTCACTCCATTGACTTCCAAAATGCCTCCCACAGCCAGTCCTGTTTCGTTGGGCAGTGGAGTCGCTCCTTCTACAATTTGAGCTTGTCTTTCGTTATTCGGTGTTCGGGCATAGTCTGGTCGCTGAGCAAAAAAGACATCCAACTTCTCCTGAGCCTGAGAATCAAAGACTAATTCTTTCCCTAAAAATTTAGCCAGGGTTTGTTTGGTCAAATCGTCCTCAGTTGGCCCCAATCCACCTGTCAAAATCACCAGACTACTACGTTGACTGGCAATCTCAAGCAGGGATAAGAGACGCGTTTCATTGTCTCCTACAGCCGTCTGAAAATATACGTCTACTCCAATCTCTGCTAGTTTTTCCGACAAAAACTGAGCATTGGTATTGACAATCTGTCCAGTCAAAATCTCTGTTCCAACAGCAATGATTTCTGCTTTCATGTTTCCTCCTACCTATCTATTCGTATTTTTTTGAAAAAATCGCAGGAAATTTCCCACGATTTCAACTATAAATTAGATTATTCTACATCTTCTTGATTTGTTGTATTATTAATCGCACCTGTTCCCAAACCGATACCATTTTGATTTCCGAAAAGCTCTTCATATAAGACTGCATTTGTCTCTAACTCTGTCACCTTTGGTTTATCAAGTGAGGTTCTCAAAAGATTCTGGATTTCTAACAAATGGTTAGCAGTTACGATTTGATAAGATGTCCCTTGCAATTCGGCATCTTCTCCTCGTAATTGTTGAGTTTCAATCGTTTTAAACGAGTCCTTGTAACCTAATAAGCTTGGAATACTTTTCGCAGATAGATCAATATTAGTCTGCATATTGGTACTTAGGGCTTTTAAAATAGATTGATAGTGACTAACACTATTCAAGCTAAGAACTTTTTCAACCACTTTTTGAATAACTTCACGCTGACGTTTCTGACGTCCGTAGTCCCCTTCTGGATCCTGGTAGCGCATACGGGAATAAACAAGAGCTTCATCTCCATTTAGAGTTTGTTGCCCAACACCAATAGAAATGGTATTAAATTCCTCTTGGTCACTGATAGAAATCGGGAATCCTAGCGTATTATTAACGGTAATTCCACCTACTGCATCAACCAATTGTTGCAATCCGTGCATATTGACCATAATATAGCGATCAATATGAATATTCATCATCTTCTGAATAGTTGAAATAGCCAACTCTGCACCACCATTGGCATAAGCAGCATTTAGTTTTTCTTCCTCAATCCGCCCATCTTTTTGCTGAATTTTTGTCAAAATATCTCGCTCTAAACTCAACATCGTTGTTTTTTTCGTATGCGGATTAACCGTTAAGAGAATCATAGAGTCACTGTTCCCCTCCCAAGGGTCCGTTCGTTCCACGTTTCCAGTATCAACCCCCATCAAAAGAATCGTTAAGGGTTCAGTCGCCTCAATGACATTGGTTTCTTCTCCAATCTTTTTATAGGTCCGTGATAAGGTTTCCGTACCTTGCTGATAAATAGTATAAGCAAAAACACCCACACCCAAAACTGTCACAGCTAGAAAAGCTAGCACCATTCCAATAATTTTTTTAACCATATTTCTATTAATCTATCAGCCTACCCATCAGGTAAACATCGATAAATTCCCCTTCTTCTATGTACGCACCGCGCTCTTGTCTACCTTCAATTATAAAGCCATGCTTTTGATATAAATGAACTGCAGCTTGATTACGAGTTTGGACAGTGAGTTGAAGTCGACGAAGAATGCCACTAGCCTGCGCCCATTCTACGACTTCTTCAAGTAACAAATTTCCTAGTCCATTATTCCAATACTTCTGACCAATCACAATAAAGAGATCTCCAATGTGACGAATTCTCTTACGTTGATCGGCTGTGATATTTACCAGACCAGCAATTTCATCATTCAGCAAGGCAAGTAAAGTGATTTGATTTTCTGAATGAGCCTGTTTATCCAAAAACAACTCCATCTCAGTATCTGTTAACAGAATACCTTCCCTGTCCAGACTGGTAAAATCTGTTTCTAGACTGACGCGATTTAAAAATGTCACTAACTCAGCAGCATCATCAGGTTCTGCTTCTCTAATGAGCAATTCATACTCCATGTTGAAGCTCCTCTAAGAGTTTTTCTGCACGCAAACCCTTTGCTTGGAAATGTAATCTGCGACCGTCTTCTTCTTTTAGAATTTTCAATTCTAAATAATTATCTGGTAAGGCATCACCTAAAAGATGTCCCCACTCTATGACAGTCACGCCGCCACCAAAGAGAAACTCATCTAAATCAATAGAATCAGCATCCCCCTCAATGCGGTAAACATCTAAATGATAAAGAGGAAGACGACCTTCATACTCTCTTACGATAGTGTAGGTTGGACTCTTAATCATCTGAGAAATATGTAATCCTTTAGCAAGGCCTTTTGTAAAGGTCGTTTTGCCTGCTCCAAGTTCTCCAGTTAGAATTAAGACGTCATTTTTTTCTAATAAATAGCCCAAACGTTCACCTAAGGACTGTAACTCTTCTTCATTTTTAGTGTACATGTTTCTATTATACCAAAAAGTTGTCCTTTGTCGAGACATTATCTATGAATTCCATATTATAAATTGTAAAACTTGGACCATCTCTTCTTTTGTCTTTAAAATAGAAACAGCAAGAAGACAACTAACAAGATATCTCTCATCAAATGGCTGTAAAATGAAACTTCCCAGCGAATGACTTTTGGCACCAACAGTCCTAGAAATAGCATTCCTAAGGCAATATAAAAGGTCATGGATAATAGCATCCAAGGATTTCTGAGAAAGATTAGAATAGCTAGTCCACTAATAAAACAGATTTCCTTCTTTCCCAAAATCTTTTTCAATCCATTTACATACTTCTGAATTGGTAGAAAAACTAACAAATCAATCCCAAATAAGAAAAAGAAACTCGGTAGAAAAGCTTCCACAAATCCTTCTACGGATGTATTTCCTGCAAGGATATGCTCTATGACAATTAAGGCTAAACCCAAAATATTTACTAAGAGCAGCAGGCTATACAAGAATTGTTGCTTATCTTCCTTAAAAACTGAATAAGATTGATTTCTCTGTCCACTATAGTAGTTTATCCCTGCCCCAATACTGGCAAGGAGCAACATGCCAACTAAATAATAGAAGCAGTTTTGATTTAACATCAAGGCCCAAGTCGATAAACTTAAACAAGAACAGCTACTAATACCAAAAACTGTCAGCAATAACAAAATACGAATTTGCTTTTTCATTTTTTCCATCATTCTTCCTCCCTTACTTGCTCTTATTATAGGCTAGAAATCCTCACCATTGCTAGAATATTTCTCAACTGTCAGTTTTCTACTCTAAAATGCAAAAAAGTTTGATGCAAGTAACCCTTACATCAAACTTTTACTACTTTCCGTCAAACCAAAGAGCAATTTCTCGCTTAGCTGACTCTTCTGAATCTGAACCATGTACAACATTTTGAATAGCTTGGTTTTCACTAGCAGCTTTTGCAAAATCACCTCGAATCGTTCCTGGTAAAGCTTCTTCTGGACGAGTCGCACCCATCATGGTCCGCCAAGTTTCAATTACTTTGGGACCAGAAATGATACCTACAAGAACCGGTCCTGAAGTCATAAATTCACGAATCGGTGGGTAAAAACTTTGACCAACCAAGTCCTGATAGTGCTGGTCAATCAGCTCTTCTGAAACCTGTGAACGCAACTCCAATTTTTCGATTGTAAATCCACGTTGTTCGATGCGTTTCAACACTTCCCCCACTAGTCCTCTTTTTACACCATCTGGTTTAATGATAAAAAATGTTTGTTCCATACCCGTCTCCTTTGTCAGCTTCTTTCTTTTATTTTACCACATTTCATGGAAGAATGGAGAAAGTTTTCAGAAAAGAGAAAGAGAACCCTAAGGCTCTCTCATTCTCTTTTATTCTACTGTTTCTTCCACAGTTTCAACGGCAGTATCCACAACTACTTCTGTTGCTTCTTCGTTTCCTTCTTCCTCTACTGGAGGGTTAAGGTATTCTTCTTCGTTGATAGCATGTGGTTCAAGGTTACGGTAACGGGCCATACCAGTACCTGCTGGGATGATCTTACCGATGATAACATTTTCTTTAAGTCCAAGGAGATGGTCTTTCTTACCACGGATAGCCGCATCTGTAAGGACACGAGTTGTTTCCTGGAAGGAAGCCGCTGACAAGAAACTGTTTGTTTCAAGTGAGGCTTTGGTAATTCCCATAAGAACTGGGCGACCTGTCGCTGGAACTCCACCTGCGATAAGGACATCTTTGTTAGCATCTGTAAAGTCATTGATATCCATGAGGGTACCCATGAGAAGATCTGTGTCACCTGGATCCATGACACGGACTTTACGGATCATTTGACGAACCATTACCTCGATGTGTTTGTCACCGATTTCTACCCCTTGGCTACGGTAAACTTTTTGTACTTCACCAAGAAGGTAAGTTTCAACTGACAAGACATCACGAACTGCAAGGAGACGTTTTGGTTGGATAGAACCTTCTGTAAGAGCAGCACCACGCGCTACTTGGTCACCAACTTCAACACGCATACGAGCGGTAAATGGAACAACATATTCGCCTTCGCCAGTTTCACCCTTAACAAAGACTTTCTTGGTACGAGTTGACGCATCTTCTTCGATAGCAGTAACTTGTCCTTTAACCTCTGTGATAACCGCTTCCCCTTTAGGATTGCGGGCTTCAAAGATTTCTTGGACACGAGGAAGACCCTGAGTGATATCGGTATTTGAGGCAACCCCACCCGTGTGGAAGGTACGCATTGTAAGCTGTGTACCAGGTTCCCCGATAGATTGGGCAGCGATTGTACCAACTGCTTCACCAACTTCAACCGCATCACCAGTCGCCAAGTTGATACCGTAACAGTGACGGCAGACACCATGACGAGTGTTACATGTAAATACGGAACGGATAGTCACTTCTTCCACACCAGCATTGACAATTTCACGCGCCTTGTCTTCTGTAATCAACTCATTTGGACCAATGATTACTGCACCAGTTTCTGGATGTTTAACAGTTTTCTTAGTGTAACGACCATTGAGACGCTCTTCGAGAGACTCGATCATCTCTTTTCCTTCTGCGATAGAGCGGATCAAGAGACCACGGTCAGTTCCACAGTCGTCCTCACGGATAATAACGTCTTGGGCAACGTCAACCAAACGACGAGTCAAGTAACCTGAGTCGGCTGTCTTAAGGGCCGTATCGGTCATACCTTTACGGGCACCGTGAGTTGAGAAGAACATTTCGAGTACTGACAAACCTTCACGGAAGTTTGAAAGGATTGGCAATTCCATGATACGTCCGTTCGGAGCAGCCATCAGACCACGCATACCGGCAAGCTGTGAGAAGTTTGAGATATTACCACGGGCTCCTGAGTCCATCATCATAACGATTGGGTTCTTAGGATCTTGGTTGGCAATCAAACGTTTCTCTAGTTTTTCACGAGCAGCACGCCATTCAGCTGTAACAGCATTGTAGCGCTCGTCGTCTGTGATCATACCACGACGGAATTGTTTTGTGATTTGTTCTACACGTTTGTGTGATTCTTCAATGATTTCAGCCTTGTCATCAACGACTGGGATATCGGCAATACCCACTGTCAATCCTGCAAGAGTTGAGTGGTGGTAACCGAGGTTCTTCATACGGTCAAGTAGGGCAGAAGTTTCTGTCGTACGGAAACGTTTGAAGATTTCAGCGATGATATTTCCAAGGTTTTTCTTCTTGAATGGAGGGTTGAGTTCAAGTTTGCTGATTGCTTCCTTGATATCTCCACCAAGTGGCAAGAAGTATTTAGCTGGAACACCTTCTGTCAAGTTGGCATTGTTTGGTTCTTGCAAGTATGGTAGTCCCTCTGGCATGATATCGTTGAAGAGAATTTTACCAACTGTTGTAAGCAAGACCTTGTGTTTTTGCTCTTCTATCCATGGTTTGTTAAGGCTGTCAGTTGCGATACCAACACGTGAGTGGAGGTGAACATAACCATTGCGGTAAGCCATGACAGCTTCATCACGGTCTTTGAAGACCATTCCTTCACCTTCACGACCAGCTTCTTCCATGGTCAAGTAGTAGTTACCCAAAACCATATCCTGAGATGGAGTAACAACTGGTTTACCATCTTTCGGGTTCAAGATATGCTCAGCAGCGAGCATGAGGATACGAGCTTCTGCTTGGGCTTCTTCTGAAAGCGGTACGTGGATGGCCATTTGGTCCCCGTCAAAGTCGGCATTGTAGGCTTCACAGACAAGTGGGTGCAAGCGAAGGGCCTTACCATCAATCAAGACAGGCTCGAAGGCTTGGATACCCAAACGGTGAAGAGTCGGTGCACGGTTCAAAAGTACTGGGTGTTCTTTGATTACTTCTTCAAGGATATCCCAGATACGCTCGTCTCCGCGTTCCACCAAGCGTTTAGCTGCCTTAACGTTTTGCACGATGTCACGGGCAACGATTTCACGCATCACAAATGGTTTAAAGAGCTCAATCGCCATTTCACGTGGCACACCACATTGGTACATCTTAAGCGTTGGACCAACGGCGATAACGGAACGTCCTGAGAAGTCAACACGTTTACCGAGCAAGTTTTGACGGAATCGCCCTTGTTTCCCTTTAAGCATGTGACTCAATGATTTGAGTGGACGGCTACCTGGTCCTGTGATTGGACGACCACGACGACCATTGTCAATCAAAGCGTCAACCGCTTCTTGAAGCATACGCTTCTCATTTTGAACGATGATACCTGGTGCGTTCAACTCAAGCAAACGAGCCAAACGGTTGTTACGGTTGATAACACGGCGATAAAGGTCGTTCAAGTCAGATGAGGCAAAGCGGCCACCATCCAACTGCAACATTGGACGAAGGTCTGGTGGAATAACCGGAAGGATATTGAGAATCATCCATTCAGGTTTGTTCCCAGACTTGTAAAAGGCATCCAAAACATCCAAACGGCGGATGGCTTTGACACGTTTTTGTCCAGTAGCTGTTTTCAACTCTTCTTTGAGTTCAGCAATTTCTTTTTCAAGATCTACTTGTTTCAAAAGGTCTTGGATGGCTTCGGCACCCATCTTGGCAACGAATGATCCATAACCATACTCACGCAAGCGCTCACGGTATTCACGCTCTGTCATGATAGACTTGTGCTCAAGTGGTGTATCCTTCGGATCAATCACCACATAAGCCGCAAAGTAGATAACTTCCTCGAGGGCACGAGGGCTCATATCAAGGGTCAAGCCCATACGGCTTGGAATCCCCTTGAAGTACCAGATGTGAGATACAGGAGCTTTCAACTCGATGTGCCCCATACGCTCACGACGAACTTTTGTACGCGTTACTTCAACCCCACAACGGTCACAAACAATCCCTCTGTAACGAATGCGTTTGTACTTACCACAAGCACACTCCCAGTCTTTTGTAGGGCCAAAGATAACTTCATCAAAGAGCCCTTCACGTTCTGGTTTCAACGTACGGTAATTGATTGTTTCAGGTTTTTTGACTTCTCCATAAGACCATGAACGGACTTTGCTTGGAGAAGCTAGGGTGATTTGCATACTTTTAAAACGATTTACATCAACCACTATTTCTTCCCTTTCTATTCTAAGTGAACTGCTTATTCTTGTTCAGCAGCTTCTTCTGTTGCTTCCGCTTTTGTTGCTTTCTCAGCTTCTTCAGCTTCAAAGGCTGCTTTAGCCTCTTGGGCTGCTTTTTCGCGGGCTTTTTCAAGGTCATCTACGTGGATGACATCTTCGTCCATTCCTTCATCCAAGTCACGAAGTTCCACTTCTTGGTCATCTTCGTCAAGTACACGCATGTCAAGACCAAGAGATTGCAATTCTTTGACAAGAACTCGGAAGGATTCTGGAACACCTGGTTTTGGAATTGGTTTTCCTTTTGTAATAGCTTCATAAGCTTTCAAACGTCCGTTGATATCGTCAGACTTGTAAGTCAAGATTTCTTGAAGGACATTTGACGCACCGTAGGCTTCAAGAGCCCAAACCTCCATCTCACCGAAACGTTGTCCACCAAACTGAGCTTTACCTCCAAGTGGCTGTTGAGTAACGGTTGAGTAAGGTCCGACTGAACGCGCGTGCAATTTATCATCAACCATGTGGTGGAGTTTGATCATATACATGACTCCGACAGAAACACGGTTATCAAATGGTTCACCAGTACGTCCATCGTAAAGGATTGTCTTGGCATCGCTGTCCATACCTGCTTCTTTAACGGTTGACCAAAGGTCTTCAGAACTTGCTCCGTCAAAGACTGGTGTTGCGATGTGGATACCAAGAGTACGAGCCGCCATACCAAGGTGGAGCTCCATAACCTGACCGATATTCATACGTGATGGCACCCCAAGTGGGTTCAACATGATATCGACTGGAGTTCCGTCTGGAAGGTAAGGCATGTCTTCTACAGGAACGATACGAGAGACAACCCCTTTGTTTCCGTGACGTCCGGCCATCTTATCTCCGACCTTGATCTTACGTTTTTGAGCAATGTAGACGCGAACCAGCATGTTGACACCTGATTGCAACTCATCTCCATTTGCACGTGTAAAGATCTTAACATCACGAACGACACCATCGGCACCGTGTGGTACACGAAGAGAAGTGTCACGCACTTCACGAGACTTGTCTCCGAAGATAGCGTGCAAAAGACGTTCTTCAGCCGAAAGGTCTTTCTCACCCTTAGGTGTTACTTTACCTACAAGGATATCACCTTCTTTAACCTCAGCACCGATACGGATAATACCCATTTCGTCAAGGTCTTTAAGGGCATCTTCACCAACGTTTGGAATTTCACGAGTGATTTCTTCAGGCCCAAGCTTTGTATCGCGTGTTTCTGATTCGTATTCTTCAAGGTGAACAGATGTGTAGACATCGTCTTTGACCAAGCGTTCGCTCATGATAACGGCATCCTCGAAGTTATAACCTTCCCAAGTCATGTAGGCAACGATTGGATTTTGTCCAAGCGCCATTTCTCCATTTTCCATGGAAGGTCCGTCAGCAATGAAATCGCCTTTTTCAACGACATCGCCAACTTTTACGAGAGTGCGTTGGTTGTAAGCAGTACCTGAGTTTGAACGACGGAATTTTTGGATGTGGTAAACATCCAATGAACCATCTTCACGACGAACTTCTACCTTGTCAGCATCTGCATAGGTAACTTTACCGTCATACTGAGCAATCACAGCAGCTCCTGAATCGTGGGCTGCTTGGTATTCCATACCAGTACCAACGTAAGGTGCTTTAGGATTAATCAATGGTACAGCCTGACGTTGCATGTTGGCTCCCATAAGGGCACGGTTGGAGTCATCGTTTTCCAAGAAAGGAATACATGCTGTCGCAACGGCAACTACCTGTTTTGGTGATACGTCCATGTAGTCAACAACATTAGCTGGATACTCTTGGTTGACCCCTTGGTGACGTCCCATGACAACTTTCTCAGCAAATGTTCCATCTTCATTCAGACGAGAATTAGCCTGTGCTACAGTAAATTCATCTTCTTCATCGGCTGTCAACCAAACGATTTCGTTCGTAACAACACCTGTTTCACGGTCAACTTTACGGTATGGTGTTTGAACAAAACCATACTTATTCAAGTGTCCGTAAGATGACAAGTTATTGATCAAACCGATGTTAGGTCCTTCAGGTGTCTCGATTGGACACATACGGCCGTAGTGAGTGTAGTGCACGTCACGTACTTCATATCCAGCGCGGTCACGTGTCAAACCACCAGGTCCTAAGGCTGACAAACGGCGTTTGTGAGACAACTCAGAAAGTGGGTTGTGTTGGTCCATGAACTGTGACAACTGTGATGAACCAAAGAATTCTTTAACTGCAGCTGTTACAGGACGGATATTGATAATTTGTTGTGGCGTCAAGACTTCGTTGTCCTGAACAGACATGCGTTCACGGACATTACGTTCCATACGAGAAAGTCCAAGACGTACTTGGTTGGCAAGCAATTCACCAACCGCACGGATACGACGGTTCCCAAGGTGGTCGATATCATCTACACGACCAAGTCCTTCAGCCAAGTTAAGGAAGTAGCTCATCTCAGCCAAGATATCTGCAGGTGTTACGATGCGAACTTTATCATCTGGATTAGCATTACCGATGATGGTTACAACGCGGTCTGGATCAGTTGGAGCAACAACCTTGAATTTTTGAAGAACAACTGGCTCAGTTACAACCGCTGCATCATTTGGAATGTAAACAATCTTGTTCAAATCACCATCCAAATGGCTTTCAATACTTTCAATCACACTACGAGTCATGATTGTTCCAGCTTCTACCAAGATTTCGCCTGTTTCAGGGTCTACCAATGGCTCAGCAATAGTTTGGTTAAGCAAGCGTGTCTTAACATTGAGTTTTTTATTGATTTTGTAACGACCAACAGCTGCCAAGTCATAACGACGTGGGTCAAAGAAACGAGCCACAAGCAAGCTACGTGAGCTTTCAGCTGTCTTAGGCTCACCTGGACGAAGGCGTTCGTAAATTTCTTTCAAGGCTTCGTCGGTACGAGAGTCCATTGGGTTCTTGTGAATATCTTTTTCAACAGTGTTGCGAACCAATTCGCTATCACCAAAGATATCAAAGATTTCATCATCACCTGAGAAACCAAGCGCACGAACCAAGGTTGTAAATGGAATCTTACGAGTACGGTCGATACGAGTGTAGGCGATATCTTTTGAGTCACTTTCAAGTTCCAACCAAGCTCCACGGTTAGGGATAACCGTTGAACCGTAGCCCACTTTACCGTTTTTATCAACTTTATCGTTAAAGTAAACACCTGGTGAGCGGACCAACTGAGATACGATGATACGTTCACCACCATTGATGATGAAAGTACCCATTTCTGTCATGATTGGGAAATCGCCAAAGAAAACTTCTTGAGTTTTGATTTCGCCAGTTTCTTTATTGATCAAGCGGAAGGTTACAAAAATTGGTGCTGAGTAGCTAGCATCGTGGATACGAGCCTCTTCTAGCGTGTATTTTGGTTCCTTGATTTCATATCCAACAAATTCCAACTCCATTGTGTCTGTGAAGTTTGAAATTGGCAATACATCTTCAAACACTTCCTTAAGACCATGGTCTAGGAAATCTTTGAATGAGTCAGTTTGAATTTCAATCAAATTTGGTAAGTCAAGAACTTCTTTGATTCTTGAAAAACTACGACGGGTACGATGTTTCCCGTATTGAACGTCATGTCCTGCCAAGATGATTCTCCTTTGTAAATAAGTTCCAAGCCTTGTCAATCAGGCTTTTCTAATCGTCATATGGTTTTAAAAACCCCTATCACCGTGTCCTCTTGATAAATTTTCAGAATCTTTAAGTCTTTGTTACAAACACGCGAAATCCTGAAAAAAAGCACAAAAAGAGCAGCTAAATCTGACTTTTTCAGAAGATTTAACTGCTGTGAGCCTTGTCTGGACAATATTTCAGACAAAACCTACGACAAATGATTATTCATATTATACCCTATTTAGCTAGATTTTTCAAGGGGATTGACGAATTTTTGACAAAATCTTTTCCTATAAAAAATTAAATTCAACAATCACTTTGCAAACTTCGTTTTCAGTTTAATCGTTCAATACAAAATATAGTAAATTACGATTTCCCTATTTTATCTTAGGCTGTTTTTCTTGACTTTACTAGGCTTTTCTTTTAATATATATGTATAAATATATAGGGAGATTTGTGATGAATATCTTGCTTTCTAAGACTGAACAAGATTTGCTATTCTTACTGGAAGAATTAACCAAACACCACGATTGGATAGAAATTCCAGACTTGGCTGAGAAGCTGAATTTTTCAATAGAAGAATTGCAAGAGCACCTTTTTAAGCTTGAGCAATTATTTCCAAACCTCCTGCTTCAATCAAGAAAAAAAGGCATTCAGTTGCAGTTTGACTTCCAAAACACCTTGGATCCCAGGATTGCGATTTTTAAACAATCTGAAACCTATTCTTTTTTGAACCAGTTATTTTTCAAAGAGGGGCAATCGCTTGAGCAAATATGTCAGGCACTTGTGATGAGCTGCGAACGAGTTCAGGAAATCATCCAGCATCTAAATACTAAACTTCCGCAACACTATGGCATCAGCATCCAACCTTCCCCTTTAGTCATGGAGGGAACAGAAGAGGACATTCGTGCCTTTTATATAGACTACTTTAGCCAAAGTTACAGTTTTCTAGATTGGCCCTTTCCTTCTATTTTTGAAGAATCACTCACTCAGCTGATTCAGCTATTTTTGAAGGCCCAACAAGTTTCACCCAACCTCAGCAGTCTTCGGCAAATCAAATATACCCTAGCTATCAATCTAGAGCGTTTTAACAAGAATCATTTCATTGAAAATCCTAGTCCGCTCTTAACCAGTCATTACAGCTCCCTCATGCAGATTCCCCAGTTTGAACAAGATATCAAAAAGCTAGCTAAAAAGCTCCATTTTGAAGCTACAAAGGAAACACTAGAACAGATATTTTCAAATCCAGTAAAATCTCCTCAAATCATAAACAATCCTAGCAATGGAGCACTGGGCTATATTCATCATATCCAAAAATCCTACCGTTTATTGAGCCAAATTTTAGAAGAACTGGCTAAAGAATTTCACCTACAGATTGAAAATCGCGAGGAATTGATTTGGCTCCTTCACTACACTGCCCAGTCTGATTTCTTCCATTTACTCAGCAACCAGTCTCTCGACAGACAGAAATCCCAGATTTTAAGCAATTATCAAGCAGAATTTCCAAAACTATTTGAATCAAGTCAACACAAATTCCAATCTTATTTGACTGAGATGGGGCTAAACAGTCAGCCAAGTAAGTTACAAGAGATGATCTACACCTTCACGATCCAAGGGCATCGGATTTTAGTCCAATTACTTCAAAAACTTCCCAAAATCCGTGTTTTGATCATTAGTCATTTGGATAGTCATCACGCACAAAACCTTATCGAGACCCTTGCTCACTACGGCAATAATCTCTATCTCTTTGATTCTTGGGAAGAATCTACGATTTCTTTCTCAGTTCTCAATCAAATCCCTCACGATATTGTTATCACTACCTTTCCTGTCACTAACTCTCCGAAACCACTTATTTGTAGTCAAAACCTTTCTACTGCAGAATTATTCCACCACCTCCACCTTCTGGCTTCTCAAATTCATAAAGAAAGACTAACCTAGTCGTAACAGAAAAGCTGTTGCGATTTTTCTTTTGTTTTAATTTTAAGAAAACGCTTGCATAATGTTTTACTACATGCTATACTGATATAGAAATTTATTGATTGGAGAATGATTATGAGAAAAACACCATCTCACACTGAGAAAAAAATGGTCTACAGCATCCGTTCCCTCAAGAATGGAACTGGTTCTGTCCTTATTGGAGCAAGTTTTGTCTTGCTTGCTATGGCTACACCAACTATCTCAGCCAACGAAAATACTACAAGCAATAAGGGAACTAGTAATGAAACCACTACTGCCCTTGCACAGCCTCTTACTGATACAGCAGTTAGCTCTGGTAAGAAGGAAAGTGATATTTCTTCACCTGAAAATGCAAACGCTTCCCTAGAGAAAAAAGAAGAAAAACCTGCAACAGAGCCAGCAACTCCTGTTGCAAGCCCAGCTGATTCTGCACCACAAACCGGACAAGATCGTTCAAGTGAGGCAACGACTTCTACGAGTCCAGTAACGACTGAAACTAAGGCAGAAGAGCCAATCGAAGACAACTACTTCCGTATCCATGTCAAAAAACTTCCTGAAGAAAACAAGGATGCTCAAGGACTATGGACTTGGGACGATGTTGAAAAACCTTCTGAAAATTGGCCTAACGGAGCCTTGTCCTTCAAGGATGCCAAAAAAGATGACTATGGCTACTACCTAGATGTCAAATTAAAGGGAGAACAAGCCAAGAAAATTAGCTTCCTCATCAATAATACAGCTGGAAAAAATCTGACCGGCGATAAATCGGTAGAAAAACTGTCACCAAAGATGAATGAGGCTTGGTTGGACCAAGATAACAAGGTTTTCTCTTACGAACCACAGCCTGCAGGAACTGTTCGCGTCAACTACTACCGCACAGATGGTAACTATGACAAGAAGTCTCTCTGGTACTGGGGAGATGTGAAAGAGCCAAGTAGTGGTGAATGGCCTAACGGAACAGACTTTACAGCTACAGGCAAATATGGTCGCTATATCGATATTCCACTCAAAGATGCAGCTAAAGACCTTGGATTTTTATTACTAGACAGAAACAAACAAGGAGACGACGTGAAAATCCGTAAAGAAGATTATAAGTTCACAGATTTAAAAAATCATAGCCAAATTTTCCTCAAAGACGATGATGAAACTATCTACACCAACCCCTACTATGTGCACGATATCCGCATGACAGGAGCCCAACACGTAGGCACTTCTAGCATTGAGAGTAGTTTTTCAACACTTGTCGGTGCTAAAAAAGAGGATATCCTCAAACACTCCAACATCACTAATCACCTAGGAAACAAGGTAACTATCACGGATGTTGCAATAGATGAAGCTGGTAAGAAAGTGACCTACAGCGGAGATTTCTCAGACACAAAACATCCATATACTGTTAGTTACAATTCCGACCAATTCACTACCAAAACAAGCTGGCGCCTTAAAGATGAGACTTACAGTTATGATGGCAAACTTGGAGCTGACCTAAAAGAAGAAGGAAAACAAGTTGATTTAACCCTTTGGTCACCAAGTGCTGATAAGGTTTCTGTCGTTGTCTACGACAAGAATAACCCTGAAAAAGTGGTTGGAACTGTCGCTCTTGAAAAAGGGGAAAAAGGAACTTGGAAACAAACTCTAGATAGCACAAACAAACTAGGAATCACAGATTTCACTGGCTACTATTATCAATACCAAATCGAACGTCAAGGTAAAACTGTTCTTGCACTCGATCCTTATGCTAAATCCCTCGCTGCTTGGAATAGCGACGATGCTAAGATTGACGATGCCCATAAAGTGGCTAAAGCCGCCTTTGTAAATCCAGCTAAACTAGGACCTCAAGACTTGACTTATGGTAAGATTCACAACTTCAAGACTCGTGAAGATGCCGTTATCTACGAAGCTCATGTGCGTGACTTCACTTCAGATCCTGCCATCGCAAAAGACTTGACCAAACCATTTGGTACTTTTGAAGCCTTTATTGAAAAACTAGACTATCTCAAAGACTTAGGTGTAACCCACATCCAGCTCCTTCCAGTCTTGTCTTACTACTTTGTCAATGAATTGAAAAACCATGAACGCTTGTCTGACTATGCTTCAAGCAACAGCAACTACAACTGGGGATATGACCCTCAAAACTACTTCTCCTTGACTGGTATGTACTCAAGCGACCCTAAGAATCCAGAAAAACGAATCGCAGAATTTAAAAACCTCATCAACGAAATCCACAAACGTGGCATGGGAGCTATCCTTGATGTAGTGTATAACCATACAGCCAAAGTCGATATCTTTGAAGATTTAGAGCCAAACTACTACCACTTTATGGATGCTGATGGGACACCTCGAACTAGCTTTGGTGGTGGACGCTTGGGGACAACCCACCATATGACCAAACGACTCCTAGTTGACTCTATCAAATATCTAGTTGATACCTACAAAGTGGATGGCTTCCGCTTCGATATGATGGGAGACCATGATGCCGCTTCTATCGAAGAAGCGTACAAGGCTGCACGCGCCATCAATCCAAACCTCATCATGCTGGGTGAAGGTTGGAGAACCTATGCTGGTGATGAGAACATGCCTACTAAAGCTGCTGACCAAGATTGGATGAAACATACCGATACTGTAGCAGTCTTCTCAGACGACATCCGTAACAACCTCAAGTCTGGTTATCCAAACGAAGGTCAACCTGCCTTTATCACAGGTGGCAAGCGTGATATCAACACCATCTTTAAAAATCTCATTGCTCAGCCAACCAACTTTGAAGCTGACAGCCCTGGAGATGTCATCCAATACATCGCAGCCCATGATAACTTGACCCTCTTTGACATCATCGCCCAGTCTATCAAAAAAGATCCAAGCAAGGCTGAGAACTATGCTGAAATTCACCGTCGTTTGCGACTTGGAAATCTCATGGTCTTGACAGCTCAAGGAACTCCGTTTATCCACTCTGGTCAGGAATATGGACGTACCAAACAATTCCGTGACCCAGCCTACAAGACTCCAGTAGCGGAGGATAAGGTTCCAAACAAATCTCACTTGTTGCGTGATAAGGACGGCAACCCATTTGACTATCCTTACTTCATCCATGATTCTTACGATTCTAGCGATGCAGTTAACAAGTTTGACTGGACTAAGGCTACAGATAGAAAAGCATATCCTGAAAATGTCAAGAGTCGTGACTATATGAAAGGTTTGATTGCCCTACGTCAATCTACAGATGCCTTCCGACTTAAGAGTCTCCAAGATATCAAAGAACGTGTCCACCTCATCACTGTCCCAGGCCAAAATGGTGTAGCAAAAGAGGATGTAGTGATTGGCTACCAAATCACTGCTCCAAATGGGGATATCTACGCAGTCTTTGTCAATGCGGACGAAAAAGCTCGTGAATTTAATTTGGGAACTGCCTTCGCCCACCTCAGAAATGCTGAAGTTTTAGCAGATGAAAACCAAGCAGGGCCAGTCGGAATTGCAAACCCGAAAGGACTTGAGTGGACTGAAAAAGGCTTGAAATTAAATGCCCTTACAGCTACTGTTCTTCGAGTCTCTCAAGGCGGTGCAATTGTCGCCCCAGCTGTGGAAGAAAAACCAGAATTTGACCTTTCTAGCTTAAAACAAGAACAAGGGCAAAATGACAGCCAAGACAATATGTCAAACCGAGTAGTCAAACCGGAACAGCAAACTCCAGCTCCACAAACTAAACCTGATTCTGCAAAACCAGATACAAAAGTAGCTGATGCGAAAAATAAACCTAGCCAAGCTACAACTGATTCACAAACTTCACAAGAAACACAAGCATCATCTGTAAAAGAGGTGGTTCAAAACGAATCGGTAGAAAACTCTAGCAAGGATAATACACCTGCAACCCCAGCTAAACAAGCTGAACTTCCAAATACAGGAACCAAAAACGATCACAAACTCCTGTTGGCAGGAATCAGCCTCCTTGCCCTTCTCGGTCTCGGGTTCTTGCTAAAAAACAAAAAAGAGAACTAAACTAGCCCTCCTATAGAACAATCCCCCAAGCCTTATAGCTCGGGGGATTGATTTTTGCCCTGATAAGCCTATCTATCAAATCATATATTCTACACTATAGGTCGCATCCGAAAGTATTCGTGCCAAAAATTGCTTGGTTCTTTCTTCTTTTGGACGACTAAAGAAATCATGGGCATTATTTTCTTCAACAATTTTCCCACCGTCCATAAAAATGACATGGTTGGCCACATCCCTTGCAAACCCCATCTCATGTGTCACTACTACCATAGTAACTCCTTCTTTAGCTAACTGTTTTAAAACATCTAAAACATCCCCTACCAACTCTGGATCCAAGGCCGATGTTGGCTCATCTAATAGAATGACCTCTGGTTTCACAGCGATAGCACGCGCAATGCCGATTCGTTGTTGCTGGCCTCCAGAAAGCTGAGAGGGATAGTAATCTTTATAAGCTAGTAAACCAACTTTTTCTAAGGCAGCTTCCGCACGTTTGGTTGCTTCTTCCTTAGGAATTTTCCGAGCAATCACCAGGCCCTCTAAAATATTTTCCAAGGCCGTTTTATTAGCAAATAAATTATAATGTTGAAAAACAAAGGCAGTCTTCTGGCGAATTTCTAAAATATCTTTTTTGGTCAATTTGCCAAGATCGTATTCTTTACCAGCAAGCTTCAAAGAGCCACTATCGGCCTTTTCTAAATGATTGAGACATCTGAGAAAAGTCGTTTTACCTGATCCAGATGGTCCCAAGATTACAACCACATCCCCTTGGTTGACCTTGAGATTAACATCTTCTAGGACTTGTCTGTCTCCAAATTTTTTTGCAACATGTTCTACTTGTAACATTGTCTCCTCCTATGCTAAACCTGTACTGGGCACTACTTGTCCCTTTTCTCTTCGAATATAGCGTTTCTCTAAGATTGAAAAGCCCCATTGAATCAATCCGCAAATAAGAATGTACTGTAAAAAGATAACAAAGTATGATTCAAAATACTGATAACCATAAGACGCTTCAACACGGGCAATGGCTGTAATATCCTTAATGGTCATAACAAAGACCAAAGAGGTTCCTTTTACAATATTGATGACTAGATTAGCCAGATTGGGCAGGGCTGAACGCAAGGCCTGTGGAAAAACAATCCTCACATAAGCCTGGCTAGTGGTTAAGCCAATCGCTTGTGCAGCTTCTAATTGTCCCTTATCGACAGTCAAAATAGCCGAACGTAAGATTTCTGATAAACTACCCGTTGTCATTAAGCTATAGATAATAAAAGCATAATAGATCGGATTGAGTTTAAAGATATCAACATCACTCCCTATGCTTTTGAGAAATTGATTGAGCAAACTCGGAAACAAACTATAAAAGAAAAGAATCAGCAAAATCGGAGGTGTTGCTCTTATAAAAGCTAGATACACGAGAGAGAAAGTTCGAACACCTTTTACTTTATAAATTTGTCCCAGAGCTAAAAACAAGGCTGGTACAAAACTTAAGACTATGGCTACAATCATGATAATCAAGGTGGTCGGGACCCCTTTTAAGGTCTCTAAAAAGGTTTTTGCAATATAGTCTAAATCCATATCCTATCTCCCTTTCGTTTCCAAAGATTTTTCCAACAAACGACTCAAGAAGGAAACAGCCAAGGCTACACCCCAATAAAGAATGGCAACCGCTGTATAGGTTTCAAGAGAGTAATTCCCCAAGTTGCGACTGATTAAGAGATTCCCAGCTCCCATGACATCCACAAAACCAATCGTATAGGCTAGGGCAGCATCCCGCATCAAATTTAGAATAGCGGTCGTCACATTTGGAAGGGCTACTTGAAAAGCCTGAGGAAAAATGATTCTCCAGAATGTTTGACTAGGTGTCAGACCAATACTGACTCCAGCTTCCATCTGACCTTTTGGAATTGCCTGATAGGATGCTTTAAACACTTCTGCAATGATAGCCGCAAATAGCAATACCATGGTGAATAAGACGAAGACCGTTTTAGACCAGTTGTTGATATCTAAATTCAACCACCATTTTAAAAATTCAGGTAAACCATAAAAGACTAAAAACAATAAAACAATCGGGGGGGTACATCGAAGAGTGAAAATATAGCCCTTGGAAAGACCTGCAAAAGTCTTGTCTTCTCCCACTTGTGCCCAAGCCAGTAAGCCACCGAAAAGGGAACCAAGGATTGTAGTAAAAAAGAGAATGGACAAGGTCATAGGAAGAGCCTGCCATAAGGTTGGTAAAAATTGGAACACTCTTGAAAAATCATATGAAACCATGTAAACCTCTTTCTAACATGCCTGATTGCTCATCTAATCTTTATCAACGTAACTAAAAACATCTTCTTTAAAGTATTTTTGAGAAAGTTTAGCTAGAGTTCCATCTTCTTTTAATTCTTTAATCGCTTTTTCATACTCTTTAGCAAACTTCTCACCCTTTTCATCACGGTGAATCAATGGATAGGTTGGGATTCCTTTATAAGGGAACCAGCTAAGTTTGTCCGCATATTGGTGGTAAGAACCATCCTCTGCTGTCACTGCTTTTTCAAAAGACAGCTTGATATCAAAGAAGGCATCGTAACGTCCTTCTAAAACCCAAGCATAAGCATCTGCCACCTTGAATGATTCAGCAGCTGTCAACTCAATTGGTGAATCCTTGTGCTTGTCATTATAACTATTGATAACATTCCACTGAGCATTTTGAGGAGAGATGGGTACTAATTTGCCTTTGTTTTTGGCGAAATCATCAATATTCTTATATTTAGCTTCATCTTCTTTTCTAACAGTAAAACCAATAATGCTGGCTCCTACTGGCTCAGATGGAATAATGAATTTCTTAGCCCGTTCATCTGTATACCAAGCACCTTTAGTTCCAATATCGTACTTGCCAGACTCAAGTCCAATCAAGAGATCATCATCACTAGTTCCAGTATACTCAAATTTATAATCTGCTAATTTCTCATCAACTGCCTTTAAAACAGCGACTTCATAACCATCTGATTCCCCTTTTTCGTCAATAAAATCATAAGGGACATAGTTTTGAGTATGGGCAACTTTTAAAGTTGTTACTTGTCCAGATGAAGCTGCATCTGCACCTTTAGCAGATGCTCCCGCCAAAGTTCTACCAACAATCGTTGCTCCAAGAACTGCCACAACTGCAACTCCACCAATAATCCATGTTTTCTTACTCATATTCTTCTCCTTTATTTAGCTAATGCTTCTCTCACCCACTGGATACGCTCAACTGCAATATCGCTCGGAATGGTACAATCTGCCCCAAGTATGAGGCCATCTTTACCTGTTTCTTCTATCAAGCGTTTGGTTTCAGCTTGAATTTCTTCCTTACTGCCTCGATAAAGAAGTCCCTCTTTTCCATTTTCAAATCCTCCCAAAACAGCACGACCCTTGAAAATCTCACGACCTTCTTTTAGGCTGATACCTTCTGGTCCAACTGCCCAGTTAAAAACATGAGCTGGATAGTCGGCAAAGATATGAATATCGTTTCGAGCTCCTTCATAGCCACAGATATGAAGGATATTTACCCCACCAACCGACTTAGCTGCATTTAAAACAGTCAGTTCACTCGGCGCAATAATCTCCTGATAATCTTCAACAGAAACACGCGTATCCTGAATACTTTGCACACTGAGATAAATACCGTCTGCTCCTGCATCTTTAATAATAGCTTGACTCAAGCTAGCGATATCTTGCGCAATCACATCAAGTACTTTTTTCAATTTCTGAGGATTTTGGACCAAGAAATCTGCAATGAGATCATCTCCACCAGACACTTCTCCAAGTAACCATTTGAGGTAGGTCACAGGCGCAAATATATTGTAAATGGCAACAATATCTTCCGTAAACTCCTGCTTAATCTTCTTCACCAATTCTACTTGCTCTCTAATCCACGGATGATCTTGACCCAGAGGTTGAATCTCCGCCAGCTCTTGGAGTGACTTCCCTTTGGCAATAACTGGATTTGGATAAGCAAAATAGCCATCACTCATCAACTTGATAAAGTCTGGATGTAGGTCACGGATAAAACGTTTGTGACCTTGTATGTTCTTTTCAATAATCACAGGATTGGAAAATCCCTTTAACCATTCCTCTTCTGATGTAAAGTGATGCCAAAAACCAACTGGCACACGATCGACTATTTCTCCTCTAAACGCTTTTAAAACCCATTCTCTTTTTTCTGACATCTTTATTCTCCATTTCTTTCTTTTTCAACTAATAAAACACTGGCGATATCATTGGTTTGAATAAAAGGAAGACTTCCTTTCTGAAAATCCTGAACTCCATGACATCTTGGCCCCTCCTTACAAGTAAGTCCCTTTGTAAGACTGATCGCAAGTAAGATGACAAATCCGAGGACCATCCCTGCCAATAGCCACTTTTTTCTTTTCATAAGGCCCTCCCATTATAAAACAGCAGCTTGACGAATCCAATCCAATCTTTCTAATTCAAAGTCATCTGGAACTGTGCAATCCGCTCCAAGAAGGACCCCTCTAGTCCCAGCCTCAGCTAACAAGCGTTTGGTTTCCTCTTGTAGTTTAGCCTTGCTACCTCCACAAAGCAAGCTCTGTTTCCCATTTTCAAAACCACCCAAGACCGCTTTGCCATGAAATAGCTCCTGACCTTGAGGTAAACTGACTGCTTCATGGTGGGTTGCCCAATTGAAAACCTGGGCTGGATAATCTTTGAAAATAGTCACATTGTTACTGGCACCTTGGAAGCCGCAGATATGCAGGATATTTACCCCACCTACCTGATTGGCAGCTTCTAAAACCTTTATGTTGCTTGGCTCAATATAGGTCTGATACAATTCTGCTGTGATGCGCTCATCCTGAATTTCTTGAGTACTGAGATAGATTCCATCTACTCCACCATCCTGAATGATTTTTTTAGTTAGGATAGCGATATCCTCTGCGATCACGTCTAAAATTTCACTGAATAACTCTGGATTTTCAAGTAATAGATTAGCAACCTCCTTATCACCTCTAGAAGTCTCTGTACGAAACCACCTTTTCAGGTAGGAAATCGGAGAAAAAATATTGTAAAATGAAGCAATCTCCTCAGCAAAGGTTGCTCGAATAGCTTGTACCACTTCTACTTGTTGCTGAATCCAAGGATGGTTTTCACCAATCGACTCAATAGAAGCCAACTCCTGAATACTTGCAACCGAAGGACTATAGACATTACTTGGATAAATGAAAAAACCGTCACTCATTATTTTGACAAAGTCAGGATGAATTCTTTCAACGTACTTACGATGTCCCTCTACACTTTTTTGAAAGATACGTGGGTTATTTAAACCTTGCCCTTTTTCCTCCAGTGTTACAAAATGAAACCAAAAGCCTACAGGAACCCGTTCCACTTCTTCTCCTCGGATAGCTTTAAAAACTAGCTCTCTTTTACTTGTCATACTTTTCTCCTTCCATTTGGATTGAAACCATCTTACCACTCCTTTTAACCTTTTCCCAATATATATTGACTATCGACTTGATTGATATTGTTTATATCAATAACGAAAAAATCTCTGGAAAGCTTGATTTTACTAGCTTTTCAGAGATTCTTTTCTGTTTTTGCTTTTTTAAAATAGTTCTTATATAGATTTTTTATCAGCCTGATTAGGATTTTTTATTAACCCTCTTTCATAGCAAAATAAGCCCGTACTTTTGGTGCCACTTGGGTGCCGAAGAGTTCAATAGCTCTTAGAACTTGTTCATGAGGCATAGAACCAAGCGGTAGGTGCAACATAAAGCGGTCCAAACCTAAATCCTCAATCATGCGAATCAATTTTTCGGCCACCTGATCTGGATTGCCCACAAACATGGTGCCATTTGGTCCTACCTGTTCCAAATATTGCTCATAACTCAATTCATGCCAGTGTGGACGGTCTTTGGAAATAGCATCCACCACTTGCTTGGTCGGATGGAAATAATCTTTCACAGCCTGCTCGCCATCTTCAGCAACCCAACCCCAAGAATGGGCCCCAACCTTTAGTTCATGACTGGCATGGCCCGCTTCGCTCCCAATCTCACAATAAGCCTGAATCAACTTTTTAAAATAACGGGGGTTACCACCAATAATTGCATAGACAATCGGTAGACCAGCCTGAGCAATCTTCACTGTTGATTCGACATGACCACCTGTCGCTATCCACAAGGGTAATTTATCCTGAACTGGACGAGGATAAACTTCTTTACCAGCAATCGTTTGGGTCAATCGACCTTGCCAGTCTAACTTGGTCTTTTCATTGACTAACTGAAGCAAGTCTAATTTCTCATCAAAAAGGGCTTCGTAGTCTTTCAAATCATAGCCAAACAAGGGAAAAGATTCCGTGAAAGAACCCCTTCCGGCCATAATCTCCGCACGTCCATTTGACAAAGCATCGATAGTGGCATACTGTTGGAACAAGCGAATCGGATCCATGCTCGAGAGAATGCTGACTGCACTGGTCAAACGAATTTTCTTGGTATTGACTGCCCCAGCTGCCAGGATAATCTATGGGGCTGATACCGCAAAATCCGCTCGATGGTGCTCACCAATCCCATACACATCCAAACCAACCTTGTCAGCCAGTTCAATCTCTGCCAGCAACTGGCGAATACGTTCGGCATGACTGTAAGTTTGCCCAATCCCTTCAAGCTCCGTTGTTTCCCCAAATGTTGAAATTCCCAATTCTAACATTGCGATTCTCCTTGTCTACCTCTGTCCTTCAATTTGAAAAATTATTCTAACACGAATCTTAAGTACAAGCAACCAATTTGCTCATTAGAAAAAGCCTAGATAACTAGACTTTTTTAGCTTATTCTACCGTTACTGACTTAGCAAGGTTACGTGGTTTATCCACATCAAGACCACGGTGAAGGGTTGCAAAGTAAGCGACCAATTGTGTTGGTACGACCATTGAGATTGGTGAGAGGTATGGATGTACGGTCGTAAGGACGATATCGTCGGTATCTTTGGCTACATTTTCTTCTGCGATAGTGAGAACTTTGGCACCACGGGCTGCGACCTCTTGGATATTTCCACGAGTGTGGTTGGCAAGAACTGGATCTGACAAGAGGGCCAAGACAGGCGTTCCTTCTTCAATCAAAGCAATAGTTCCATGCTTGAGTTCTCCTGCCGCAAAGCCTTCACATTGGATGTAAGAAATCTCTTTGAGTTTAAGGCTTGCTTCCATGGCTACATAGTAATCTTGGCCACGTCCGATGTAAAAGGCATTGCGAGTTGTTTCAAGGAGCTCACGAACCTTGGCTTCAATGGTTTCTTTCTCAGAAAGAGTTGATTCAATAGACTGAGCTACGATTGACAACTCATGAACCAAATCAAAGGCTTGCGCTTTGGCATTGCCATTTGCTTCTCCGACTGCTTTTGCAAGGAAGGCAAGGGCTGCAATTTGTGCTGTATAAGCCTTTGTTGATGCTACGGCAATTTCAGGACCTGCATGAAGGAGCATGGTATGGTTGGCTTCACGTGAAAGAGTTGAACCTGGTACGTTTGTCACTGTCAAGCTTGGAATTCCCATTTCATTAGCCTTAACCAAAACCTGACGACTATCCGCTGTTTCACCAGATTGGCTGATAAAGATGAAGAGTGGTTTCTTGCTGAGAAGTGGCATACCGTAGCCCCACTCAGATGAGATTCCAAGTTCAACTGGTGTATCTGTCAATTCTTCCAACATTTTCTTAGAAGCAAATCCTGCGTGGTAAGATGTCCCAGCTGCAAGGATGTAGATACGGTCTGCGTCTTGAACAGCCTGGATGATAGCTGGGTCTACGACAACTTGACCAACCTCATCTGTGTAGGCTTGGATGAGTTTACGCATAACCGTTGGTTGCTCATCGATTTCCTTAAGCATGTAGTAAGGGTAAGTTCCCTTACCGATATCAGACAAGTCAAGTTCCGCAGTATAGCTAGCACGTTCACGACTGTTGCCATCATAGTCTTGAACTTCCACACTATCAGCCTTGACGATGACCAACTCTTGGTCATGAATTTCCATGTATTGGTTGGTCTCACGAATCATAGCCATAGCATCTGAGCAGACCATGTTATAGCCTTCTCCAAGACCAATCAAAAGTGGTGATTTATTTTTAGCTACGTAGATGACTTCAGGATCTTGTGAGTCAACCAAGGCAAAGGCATAAGAACCACGGATGATGTGAAGAGCTTTTTTGAAGGCTTCAAGAACTGACAAGCCATCGTCTTCCGCAAATTTTCCAATCAAGTGAACGGCGATTTCCGTATCTGTTTGCCCTTTGAAGTGGTGCCCAGCAAGGTATTCTTCCTTAATTTCAAGGTAGTTCTCAATCACCCCATTGTGAACCAAGACAAAACGTTCTGTCTCAGAGCGGTGTGGGTGAGCATTGTCTTCCGTTGGTTTCCCGTGAGTCGCCCAACGAGTATGTCCGATACCAGTCGTTCCCTCAACACCAGCTGTCTTGGCAGACAATTCTGCGATACGGCCAACCGCCTTGACTAGATGTTTTTCAGCACCACCTAGGACAAAAATTCCCGCAGAATCATAGCCACGGTATTCGAGCTTTTCAAGCCCTTGAATCAAAATATCAGTTGCATTTGTGTTTCCAACAACACCAACAATTCCACACATAGTATATACGACACAGACCAGCTGTGCTTTCTCCTTAAAATTGGTATAGTCTAATTCCTCTTTTATAGAATCAGCAAAAACAGTATATACTTGTTTCTTTCACTTGTCAAGAGTAAAAATTGGTATAGTTCAAATTACGCTCCTGTAAGCAAAAGACTCTGACCAATTAGGATAATCAGTCAGAGTCCTTTTTTAAAATCCATTATTATCGCTTAACTCCTTGAACCAATGCCCTGATTTCTTCAGACGACGTTCTTGCGTTTCCAAGTCAAGCTCAACTAGACCATATCGGTTTTTATAGCTATTGAGCCATGACCAACAATCAATAAAGGTCCAGATTAAGTATCCTTTACAGTTGGCTCCATCTTCAATAGCACGGTGAAGTTCACGAAGATGACCTTTTACAAAGTCAATACGGTAATCATCTTGAATCATTCCATTCTCACGGAATTTTTCCTCTCCTTCAACACCCATGCCATTCTCAGTCAACATCCACTCAATATTACCATAATTTTCCTTGATATTTTGGGCGATGTCATAAATCCCCTGCTCATAAATCTCCCAGCCACGATGAGGATTGATTTTACGTCCAGGCATCACATAAGGCTCATAAAAATGTTCTGGTAAGAGTGGACTCTCTGGATGCTTCGCAAATCGAGGCGCCATAACACGCAAAGGTTGATAGTAGTTGACACCAAGGAAGTTCACCGTATTGTCACGAATGAGCTCCAACTCCTCCTCTGTAGCATCAGGCAAGAGACCTTGTTCATGCAAGATTTCTACCAACTCCTGTGGATAAGTCCCCAAAACAGACGGATCTAAGAAAGATTGGGCCTGAAAAAGGTCCGCAATACGAGCAGCCTTGACATCAGCAGGATGCTGGCTACGTGGATAAGCCGGTGTTAAGTTTAAAACAATACCAATCTTGGAATCTGGCAAGAGTTCATGACAGGCCTTGACCGCTCGACTGCTGGCTAATTGTGTATGATAGGCTACTTTAACGGCTGCCTCTGCATCCACCTTATGTGGATAATGGGCATCGTAAAAATATCCAAATTCTACTGGAACGATTGGCTCGTTAAAGGTAATCCATTGATCCACTAAATCTCCATAAGTCTCAAAACAAAAACGAGCATAGTCTTCATAGGCTGAGACAGTCTCCTTATTTTCCCAACCATCACCATCTTCTTGAAGAGCAAAAGGCAGATCAAAATGATAAAGATTGACTAAAAGACGAATCCCTTTAGCCTTAATAGCCTCAAAAGCCTTACGGTAAAAATCTACACCTTGAGGATTGACTTCCCCACGCCCTTGTGGAAAAATCCGTGACCACTGGATGGAAGTCCGAAAGGCTGTGTGACCAGTTTCTAACAAGAGGTCGATATCCTTTTCCCAGTTTTCATAAAAGGTCGATGTTTTATCTGGACCAATCTCATTATAGTAACGATTTGGCTCCACTTGGTACCAATAATCCCAGAGATTATCTCCCTTACCGTCACCAGCTATACGTCCTTCTGTCTGCGGCCCAGAAGTAGAGGATCCCCAGACAAAATCCTTTGGAAATCTTAGCATACATTTACCTCTTTATCTACTCATTTTTCCCATTATACAGAAAAAACAAGGTAAAAACTAGTTACATTTTTTCCTTGTTTTTCTTCTGATTATAGTTTTTATTTCTTGCTGAGAATTTCAAGCGTTTCAAGCAAGTTATCTGCATGAACTTCGATGGTGTCACCAGTCGCTTTAATCTTGACTTCTACGATGCCATCGACCGCTTTTTTACCAACAGTGATACGGATTGGCAACCCAATCAAGTCGCTATCGCTGAATTTAACACCGACACGTTCGTTACGGTCATCCGTCAAGACTTCGTAACCAGCTCCCATCAAGCTTGCTTCAAGCTTTTCTGTCAAAGCCTGCGCTTCTTCATCCTTAACATTGACAGTGATCAAATGCACATCAAATGGTGCCAATTCTTTAGGGAAGTTGATTCCCCAAGCGTAACGGTATTCACCTTTTGGCGTTTTGTTAACAAAGAGGCGAGCGTGTTGCTCCATAACAGCTGAAAGGAGACGGCTGACACCGATACCGTAACATCCCATGATAATTGGCACAGCACGGCCATTTTCATCCAAAACATCTGCTCTCATGCTTGCTGAATAGCGAGTACCGAGTTTGAAGATGTGACCAATTTCGATACCACGCGCAAAGTTAAGAACACCTTGTCCGTCTGGAGAAATTTCACCTTCACGAACTTCACGGATATCCACATATTCTGCAGTAAAATCACGACCTGGGTTCACACCAGTCAAGTGATAGCCATCTTCATTAGCTCCCACAACTGCATTGCGAACATCTTGCACCTTACGGTCTGCAATAATTTTAACATTCTCTGGCAAACCAACTGGGCCAAGTGAACCGAATCCTGCTTGAACAACATTTGCCACTTCTTCTTCGCTAGCAACGTCAAAGAAATCTGCTCCCAAGTGGTTTTTCAACTTGACTTCGTTGAGTTGGTCATTTCCAACTAGAAGGGCTGCAACAAGTTCACCATCTGCCATGTAGAAGAGGGTTTTGATCGTTTGTTCTTCTGGAACGTTGATGAAGGCTGCAACTTCATCGATTGATTTAACATCTGGCGTTGCAACACGAGTCACTTCTTCTTCAGCGACGACACGGTTGCTTGGTTTGTACTCGTTTGTTGCCATTTCCAAGTTAGCCGCATAGCTAGACTCACTTGAGTAAGCAATGGTATCTTCACCAGAAACCATCCATTTGAGCAATTCTGCCTTGATTTCTTCTTGCACTTCTTCAGGAATTTCATCAAATGAGGCAACGGACTTGTCCAAGACAACCCAGCGGTCAAGGTCTGTACGAGCAGGTGTAATGGCCATAAATTCTTGGCTGTCCTTACCACCCATGGCTCCACCGTCACCAATAATAGCCTTGAAGTCTAAGCCACTACGAGTGAAAATACGCTCATAAGCAGCCTTGTACTCATCATAAACACTGTCCAAGCTATCATAGTTAGCGTGGAAACTGTAAGCATCCTTCATGATAAACTCACGTGTACGGAGAAGTCCATTACGTGGGCGTTTTTCATCACGATACTTAGGCTGTATTTGGTAAAGGTTAAGTGGCAATTGCTTGTAAGACTTAACAGAATCACGGACAATAGCTGTAAAGGTTTCTTCGTGAGTTGGACCTAGGATAAAGTCTGATTTTTCACGGTTTTTTAGTTTGTAAAGGTCTTCACCATAAGTTTCGTAACGACCTGATTCGCGCCACAATTCTGCACTGAGAAGGGCAGGAGCCAACATCTCAACGGCACCAATCTTGTCGAATTCTTGGCGCATGATGTTTTTAGCTTTTTCAATCACACGGTTGGCAAGTGGTAGGTAAGAATAAACACCTGCAGATACTTGGCGAACATAACCAGCACGCAACATAAGAGCATGGCTGATAACTTGAGCATCGCTTGGCATTTCGCGAAGCGTTGGGATAGGCATTTTACTTTGTTTCATAATATTCCTCGATTATCTAAAAAAGAGTCGCATAATGTCATTCCAAGTCACAGCAATCATCAAGACAACCATGATGACCACTCCGGCCAAGGTGACATAGGTTTCAATTTCTTGTTTTAATGGTTTGCGGCGGATGGCTTCCAGGATATTGAGCACAATCTTACCACCATCCAATGCTGGAATCGGAATAAGATTAAAAATCCCGATATTGATGGAAATCATTGCCAAGAAGTCCAAAACATTCTCAATTCCATTTTTAGCAGCATCACTACTTGCCTTAAAGATGGCAACAGGTCCACCTAGCTTGTTCAAATCCGGTTGGAAAATCAGATTTTTCAGAGCTGATAGAATTCGGAGGGCCGAGTCAGCAGCAGTTGTAAAACCACCTACAAACATGGATATAAAATCTGACTTAATCCCCGGTTGAACACCTAGAAGATATCGGCCTTGACTTTCTTCTGGGGTAACAGTAACTTGTTTGTCACTCCCCTTTTCAGAAATAGTCACATTCAAGGTCGGGGCCGTCTTATCTTTGGTTTCTGATTCCACAGCCTGAATCAAGCTTTCCCAGTTGCTAACCTCATGTGAGCCAATCTTGGTAATTTGTGCCGTTTCTGGTACTCCCACCTTAGCCAAGGCCCCTTGGGGCATAATATGGAACTGGTTGGTATCGACATCTCTGACTCCACCCTGCATGAAGATTAAAATCCAGAAAACAACAACCCCTAAGATAAAGTTGTTCATAGGACCTGCAAAATTAGTAATGAGTTTCCCCCAGATAGTCGCATTTTGATATTGAACATCTAAAGGTGCAATCCGAACCTCAGTACCATCTGCTTCCACAACCGTTGCATCGTGATCCACTGCAAATGTTTTTTCTTCTTCCAGAACCAATCCTTTGATAAAGAGCTTGTCTTCAAAATCAAACTGGGTCACCTGCATAGGAAGAGCTGTTTGATCCAATTTTTTACCTGAGAGATTGATGCGTTTAACTTTACCATCATCAGTAAGCGTCAAACTGACAGGAGTTCCTGTCTTAATTTCAGTTGTATCATCACCCCAACCGGCCATGCGAACATAGCCACCCAGAGGCAAGATTCGAATGGTGTAGGCCGTCCCATCCTTGCCAATGTGAGCAAAGATTTTGGGTCCCATACCAATGGCAAATTCACGCACTAGAATTCCTGATTTCTTGGCAAAGTAGAAGTGTCCGAACTCGTGCACCACTACAATAATCCCAAAAACCAGAATAAAGGTTAAAATTCCGAGCATAGTGTTTCCTCCGTCTTTTGATTAAAAGAGTCCAAACAAGTGCATGATTGGAAATACAAGCAACATACTATCGAAACGATCCAAAACACCACCATGTCCAGGAATAAATTTCCCAGAATCCTTAACACCAAAGTGACGCTTGATCGAACTTTCTAGTAAATCACCAAATTGTCCAGCAATGCTAAAGAAAATAGCAAAGACTGACATCTTGTAAATTCCATACGGAAGAGCAACTGTACTGTCAACTATCATAAAGATGATGGTTACTAAAATCGCACCTAAAATACCACCCAAGGCCCCCTCAAAGGTTTTATTTGGAGAAACTGTCGGAGCTAATTTTCGTTTACCATAGTTCATCCCAACAAGATAGGCACCACTGTCTGTCGCCCAGACGATACACAAGGCCAATAGTGCCTTATCTAAGCCTGCAACGCGAGCATCTAGTAAAGCATTAAATCCAAAGCCAACATAGAAACTCATAGCAAGAGGGAAAACAGCATCCTCAATCGTATAGGACTTGCTAAAAACAGTCGTTCCTAACATAATTGAAATCAAAACACTATAAGCAACCACATTCCCATCAACTGGCAAAAAAGTCAGGTAATTCTCCAAGGGAATGGTCAAGGCAAAGGTTGCAAAGAGGGTCAAGAGGCCCTCCATGGTCATGGTCTCTAGACCTCTCATCTTCAAAAGTTCATGCATGGCTAGCATGGCTATGATTCCAATTGCTATCTGAAGCAAGAGGCCCCCAATCATTAAAATTGGTAGGAAAATAGCCAGGGCAATCCCTGCAAACAAGGTTCTTTTCTGTAAATCCTGTGTCATATTTCCTCCTAAACTCCTCCAAATCGGCGATGACGACGATTGTAGGCAAGAATAGCTTCCTGCAAGGCCGCCTCGTCAAAATCAGGCCACAAGGTATCCGTAAAATAGAGCTCACTGTAGGCTCCCTGCCATGGAAGGAAATTGCTCAAACGCAATTCTCCACTAGTACGGATAATCAAGTCTGGGTCTCGTAACTCCTTAGGCAAATGCTGGGTGAAGAGATAGTTGCCAATCAATTCCTCTGTGATGTCACCTGGGTTGATTTTGGCATCTAAAACATCCTGGGAAATCAACTTAAGAGCCTGTGTAATCTCAGCTCGTCCACCATAGTTGAGGGCAAAATTAAGAATCAAACCTGTGTTGTTCTTAGTCAATTCCTCAGCCTTGGTCAGAGCTTCAAAAGTTTGCTTAGGCAGGCGGTCTGTCTCCCCAATCATTTGAATCTTAACATTATTCGCATGCAATTCCGGGACATAATTATCATAAAACTCCACTGGCAAGTTCATGATAAACTTGACTTCCTGATCTGGACGGGTCCAGTTTTCTGTAGAAAAAGCATAGACCGTAATAACCTTGACGCCTAGTTTGTTGGCTGCCTTGGTCACAGTTTGCAATGCTTCCATACCCGCCTTGTGTCCGAAGACTCGCGGTTGCATACGTTTTTTAGCCCAACGGCCATTCCCATCCATGATGATGCCGATATGAGCAGGAACCTGCGTCGGAACCTCTACTTCCACAGCCTTATCTTTCTTAAAAAATCCAAACATGATCTTATTCCTATTCAAAAATCTATCGTTTCATTATACCATATTTCCCTATTTTCTTCTATCACTAAGCTATTTATACTCTTCGAAAATCAAATTCAAACCACGTCAGCTCTATCTGCAACCTCAAAACAATGTTTTGAGCAACCTGCGGTTAGCTTCCTAGTTTGCACTTTGATTTTCATTGAGTATTATTTTCAGGCACCAAGCCCATTTTTCAAAAAAATAAGCCGCCTGATTGGGCGACTTTATTTTTTATAGGGAGATTATTATGAAAAAGTTTTAGGAGTTTAAGTTAAGGTCTTCTTAACTTATGGACTTAGTATACATTTCCTAGCTTAAAGTTTCCTTAAGTATTTTTAAAAATCAAATTTTTCCATTTCTCCTGCCAATTTTTCTTGGATAGACGTGTTCGATAAAGTTCCATTCGGTCTTCATTTTCTAAGAAATGAGGAGTTGGATGAACTTGAAAATTCAAAATATCCTCCAAACCATAAGGTGCATAGAGTTCAAAATCGGATTCTTCATTCAAGCGTAGTCCAACAGCCGTACATCGTTCTGGATACTTACTCATAGCATCACGAGAACTGGTATAGGGAGCAGTACGAGGGCTGTGCTGGTGCATATAGACCTGATTTTTCAACTCCCACTGATACTGAGGAAAATCCGCTCTCAACTTGTTCTCTATAGCCAGCGTTTCTTCATAACTCACATCTGGGTCAAAGAAAATGACATCAACATCTGTTTCACAGTCAAAAGGTGGTCTGTCTGACAAGAGATTCCAGATAAAATTTCTGACAGAACCTGCTGCCAACCATGAGTCTTTTAAGTCAAGGTCTCGTATGATCGTCAGAATAGCCATCATATCCGGATTTTCTCTAAATGCATCTAGAATTTCTTGCTCATTTTTCATTGTATTCATACCCTAAATGTTCGTAAGCCTTAGCGGTCGCAACTCGTCCTGAACGAGTTCGCATGATAAAGCCTTTCTGGATTAGGTAAGGTTCGTACATATCTTCAACTGTCTCACGTTCTTCTGCTATGTTAACAGAAAGAGTTCCTAGACCAACAGGACCACCACTGTACATCTCAATCATGGTGCGAAGGATTTTTTGATCCACATAGTCCAAACCTTCATGGTCAACATCCAGCATAGTCAAAGCCTTATCGGTAATAACATCATCGATAACCCCATTCCCCATTATCTGGGCAAAATCGCGCACGCGCTTGAGGAGACGATTGGCAATCCGAGGGGTCCCACGACTACGTAGGGCCAACTCAGATGCTGCCTCATGAGTGATTTCCATCTCAAAAATATCTGCCGTCCGCTCAACAATTTCTGTCAAGTCAGCATGAGCATAATACTCCATATGTCCCGTAATCCCAAAACGTGCCCGTAGAGGATTTGACAGCATACCAGCCCGAGTCGTCGCACCAATCAAGGTAAAAGGTGGCAACTCCAAATGAACGCTGCGACTGCCTTCACCAGCACCAATCATGATATCAATGTAGAAGTCCTCCATGGCACTATAAAGCACCTCTTCCACAGACATGGGCAAGCGATGAATCTCATCAATAAAAAGGACATCCCCAGGCTCTAAGTCATTCAAAATCGCTACCAGATCACCGGCTTTTTCAATGACTGGACCCGAAGTCTGCTTGAGATTGACACCCAGTTCATTGGCAATAACAAAGGCCATGGTTGTTTTTCCCAAGCCTGGAGGGCCAAATAAGAGCACATGATCCAGCGCTTCATCCCGCATTTTGGCAGCCTCGATAAAGATTTGGAGCTGGTCCTTGACCTTGTCCTGTCCAATATATTCACGTAAGTACTGAGGACGGAGCGTGCGTTCTACTAACTCCTCATCCCCCATTATCTCATTATCTAAAATTCTACTCATGGCCCTATTATATCAAAAAACAAAGCCACAAACAAAAAAGCCACTGGATTGGTGCCTCCCGAGTTTAACACTTATGTGGAATAATATTCTACGGCACTACTACACCGCCTACGAAAGGAGGTGAGATAGCCCATGATGGAATTAGTACTCAAAACTATCATCGAACCAATTTTGGTCGGTGTCGTTCTTCGATTAGTCGATAAATGGCTAAACGAGGACAAATAGTGTCAAAAAAGACCCCAAGCTTATTTGGTCGTGAGCTTGGAGTCTTTTCTAGCCTATGATATAGAACTAATCCTTAATTCCTCTCCATTATCCCACAGTCCACAAAATTTGTCAAAGGTTTACATTCTCGGCTTTTCAAGCTTTAACCGCTGTACAACAATATGATGGCTCACTCCTTGACAACCAAGAACATTATTACAGTAGTTCTAGTCCTTCAATTAACAGTCACTTAAATTCAAAGTGAAGTTGAAGTAGCTGAAGCGACAACAGACCTATTTCTTAGTCATATTCGCTAAAAAAGTCCCCGCCAATTCCCCGACCAAAATCCGAAAAATACCGAAAAATATCGAAAAATGATTTTTAGAATAGTCCCCAAAAGCCTGAAATAGAGCCAAAAAACTCCACCTGATTGGGTGGAGTTAAGGGAGATTATTATGAAAAAGAAAAGTTTAGGATTTTATTAAATAAAGTTAGGAGGTCTTTATTTAATAACTATATGATACAAGACAAAGCTTAAAACTAGCTTAACTTTTCTCAAATTCTACCATTCTGAAAAAATTTCTATCTCCAGTATCTACCCACACCAAAAAAGCCACCTGATTGGGTGGCTTCATTAGGAGATTATGATGAAAAAAGTTTTAGGATTTCATTAAATAAAGTTAGGAGGTCTTTATTTAATGACTATATGATACTAGACCATCCTTAAACTTTGCTTAAGAACAAACAAGGTTTGTTATTTTTCTCTGTTTACCCAAATCATTCCTGTACAATCATAGGTGGATAAGGTTTCAAAACCCATAGAACGATAAAATCCTACATTTTCTTCTGTCTGTTCTGTCGCCAGCTGGACTTGATAAGCCTCTTTAAAATCCTCTAAAGCCTGTTTCATCAAGGAGCTACCAATCCCTTGGCGCTGATAGCTAGGTAAAACAATCAAATCCTGTACAAAAACTGATGAAAAACCATCTCCAACCAAACGAATCAAGCCCACCACAGCATCACCATCAAGTGCCAGATAAATTACTAATGAATGAGACAAGGACTGCTCCAGCATCTTAGGTTGATTTGTATAATTTGTCCAACCGACAGCCTGATAGAGATGCAAAACATCTTCGAGCTTGACGATTTCTTGCTTTCTAATAGTTATCATGTCATCACCTCTTAGAGTTCTCTCAAGCTCTTGTGCTGCTGTCCATTTTTATCAAAATTTTCAGGATCCAACCATGTTTCCAAACGAGATTTGACTTTAGGCCAGTCCTTATCAATCATAGACAACCAATCCGTATCCCTCGTCCGTCCCTTATAAATCACTGCCTGACGGAAGGTTCCTTCATAGACAAATCCCAAACGCTCCGCTGCTCGTCTTGATGGCAGATTAAGAGCATCGCATTTCCACTCATAGCGACGATAGTGGAGTTCTTCAAAAACATAGCGAGCGAGGAGATACTGGGCTTCTGTCCCTATCCGTGTCCCCTTGAGCACTGGAGAAAAAGTGACTGCTCCGACTTCTATTACTCGGTTATTCTGGTCAATGCGCATGAGAGAAAAAGTTCCCAAAACCTTACCAGTCGCCTTGTCTATGATTGCATAGTAAAAACGGTCCTTACGAGCCAACATCTGATTTAAAAAGCTAACCAACTCCTCCATATCTGCTACTGGCTCCTGAAAAAGGTAGGTCCACATTTCCTGAGGCGTATCCGGGCCATAAACAGCTAACAAATCCTCCGCATGCTTTTCTACCGAGAGAGCCTCTATTCGAGCATAACGCCCTTCTAAGAAATCAATAGAAGGCAGTGTACCGGGTGTATAACCTTCCATTGACTCACCAATCATCTGACCATATTCATTTACTGGCATTGTTTTTCTCCTTGTTCATTCCTTGAATATAGTATAACATATCTCAATGAAAATTTTAGGAAACACTTGGTTTTCTATTCAATAATGCAAACTCCTCTTATAAAAATCATCCATCCACTTTATGGAGGAATAATCAAATATGGGAACGAGTGAGTTAATGCCCCTTATGCTTCTCTCTATTTTTTACTGTTTGTATTCAAATTTCTCTTGTTTTAGTGTTTTCTTTTGTAGACTGGACTACCAACCAGAACTGTGTTTTTATCTTAGTTAGGACTATTATAGTACGGTTCAGCACTATCTACAAATTCTTCAGATGTGTATCAAAAAAATTTATCGTAGCAAGCCAAGAGTCTACACTTTCTTTCATTAATAAGCGCCAATCTTTTCGATAACGATGATTCGGTTGATAAGCAACCGTCAACATATGCCCTGTTTCATGGTATTTTTTAAACAAAATGGATTCCCCTTTATAATGTGAAATGATATCATCTATCGCGGATGATGCATTCCATATTTCATCAACATCGCTTCCTAGTAATAATAAAGGAGAGGAAATTTTACTCACATCAATCTGAGCCCTACTATCTTCAGGAATATGTTTTCCAAAAAACTTGTTTAACAAATAATTTCCTAACTGAAATTTTTGATACGGAAGTTCTTTTTGCAAATATGTCCAAGAAGATGAATGAGAGTTGAGTTTTCCCTTTATTCCCTCAAATATTACATTTGAGGGGGAATTGAGTACCAAACATTGCACATCTTCCAAAATACTTTGTCCAGCCAGAACAAGCTCTGCTCCTTTAGAGCGACCATATATTCCTATTTTTGTATTATCAACTTGAGGATGATGATATAGAAAATCTTTCGCTTCCTCCAGACATTCTATTGGAATTCGTTCTAAATTTTGGGGTAATCCCTCTAAACCAAAATAAGCTATTGCAAGACAAATATAGCCTCTAGAAGATAAAAGTTGGGCAATATTCTGAGCTTTTTCAATTCTTCCCTCACTACCGCTAACAATAATCACGGCTGGCGCCCTTCTTAACTTTTCATCATAAAATAATCGACCTTGAAAATGCTTGTCATAGATATCTTGATATCTTACTCCCAGATTCATATAACGCCTTACAAAACTTTGCTCCGCGACCATATCTTTCCCCAGCCTGATTTTAATTTCAACACCAAAACAATCTCGTAATGGAATTCTATCAAGAAAACTCGGTAATCTCCTTTTCCTATTCTTCAACGGTTTCGCATTAAAGAATAATCCCATTGCTGAAACTTCTTTATAAGATCCCGAAATAGATGCTGTCTGAGAGGTATCAATCATACCGTCCTGATCAGATAA
This sequence comes from bacterium, assembly GCA_905221155.1. Taxonomy (GTDB): domain Bacteria; phylum Bacillota; class Bacilli; order Lactobacillales; family Streptococcaceae; genus Streptococcus. Next base: position 209,705 of record CAJNCB010000002.1, read on the forward strand.
AAAAATTGCGGTTGATTTCCATATAACATCATGATCTAAAAGCAAGGGAGCATTTATACAGTAATAATCAGACAGGTACATTTCTACACAATACATTGCCCTTGGTTCTAAACCATTAATAGCAATATAAAAAGATTCATCCGCTAAATCTGTTTGTGAAATCAGTTCTATGTTTACAGTCATATCTTCTCCTTTTTGTTAATTTGCTTAACAATTATATTTGAAATTTACCGTGACTTTTACCACGGTAATTCTCCCCACACCTTTTCAATATCATCCATCAATTTCACAACTGTTTTAAGTTCCACCTCGCTATAGTTGTTTAAAACTGAAAAGATTGATTTTTCAATATATTCTTGTTGCTCCTTATGGATTTTAAAAATTTCGATGCCTTTTTCAGATAATCTCAAATATTTATTTTTCCCATTATTCGGATCAAAATCAAAAACAACTAAATTTTTTTGAATCAATCTCCTAACACTTTGAGTTATTGCACTTCTTGAAACTTCTAATAATTCAGATAATTTTACTAGATTTAAGGGCTGATTTTTCCCAATCACAACAATCAAATGTACCTCATTCAACGTAATGGATTTGTCAACACCACTTTTATGTTGATTTTTTTTTAACTGGTCAAACGCTAAAATAAATCTATTGAAACGATTATTAAATGCAATAAATTCTTTTTTATCCATAATCTCTCTTTTCTTTGTTAATTATATTAACAAAACAGAAACTTCCTGTCAAATAAAAAATCCTCCAGATTCTACTCTGAAGGATTTCTATCTTATTTCACAACGATATTAACCAATTTATTCGGTACCGCAATTACTTTCACGATTTCCTTACCGTCAATTTCTGCTTTGACTTTTTCGTCAGCGAGAGCAATTTCTTGTAATTCTTCGCGTGATAGATCTTTGGCTACCATGAGTTTAGCACGGACTTTTCCTTTGATTTGGACAACGATTTCGATTTCGTCTTCAACCAATTTGCTTTCATCCCAAGTTGGCCAAGCTACATAAGAGATAGACTCTCCTGTTGCTGCAACTGTTTGCCAGAGCTCTTCTGCCAAGTGAGGAGCAAATGGTGCGATCAATTGGATAAATCCTTTGGCATAATCAACATAGAGCTTGTCTTCCTTGTTAGCCGCGTTGACAAAGACCATAAGTTGGGCAATAGCTGTGTTGAATTTGAGGGACTCAATTTGTTCTGTGACAGCTTTAACGGTTTCGTTGTAAACTTTGTCGAGAGCGCCATTGTTTTCCTCAAGGATTTCTTTACTTGTAATCAAACGGTAAACACGGTCAAGGAACTTACGACTTCCTTCCAGACCTTCTTCTGACCAAGCGATTGAAGCATCAAGTGGTCCCATGAACATTTCATAAACACGAAGGGTATCGGCACCGTATTGCTCCACCACGTCGTCTGGGTTAACAACGTTCTTGAGCGATTTAGACATCTTGGCTGGTGCTTGCTCCAACTCTTCCCCTGTTTCTACATGGAAGAAAGAACCGTCACGTTTTTCAACCTTATCGGTTGCCACAAGAGCGCCACGGTGGTCACGGTAGCTAGTTCCCAAAATCATTCCTTGGTTAAAGAGTTTTTGGAATGGTTCCTTAGTCGGAACAACACCGAGATCATAGAGGAATTTGTGCCAGAAACGAGCGTAGAGCAAGTGAAGGACGGCATGCTCTGCACCACCAACATAGATATCTACTGGCAACCATTGTTTGAGAAGATCCTCATCGGCCAATTTCTCAGTATTGTGTGGGTCAATATAGCGGAGGTAGTACCAGCTTGAACCTGCCCACTGTGGCATAGTGTTGGTTTCACGACGACCCTTGACGCCATCTTCACGAGTCACTTCAAGCCAGTCTGTCAAGTTAGCTAGTGGACTTTCTCCAGTACCTGAAGGGCGGATGTCTTTGGTTACAGGCAAGACAAGTGGTAATTCACTTTCAGGAACGGCTGTTGAAGTTCCATCTTCCCAATGAATGATAGGAATTGGTTCACCCCAGTAACGTTGACGGCTAAAGAGCCAATCGCGGAGACGGTAGGTGACCTTCTCTTGTCCACAACCTTTTTCTTCCAACCAAGCCACAATCTTAGCAATAGCGTCTTCTTTGTTGAGTCCATCTAGGAAGTCTGAATTGACATGAAGGCCATCTTCTGTGTAGGCAGCTTCTTCAACGTTTCCACCTTCAAGTACTTCAACGATTGGAAGGTCAAATTGTTTGGCAAATTCCCAGTCACGTTGATCGTGAGCTGGAACAGCCATAACAGCACCTGTTCCATAACTAGCAAGAACATAGTCCGCAATCCAGATTGGGATTTCCTTACCATTGACAGGGTTGATGGCATAAGCACCAGTCCAAACCCCTGTTTTTTCTTTGGCAAGGTCTGTACGAGCCAAGTCAGACTTGAGGCTAGCTTGGTGTTTGTAGTCTGCTACTGCCTCTGCTTGCTCTGAACTTGTGATAGCGTCAACCAATTCATGTTCAGGAGCCAAAACAGTGAAAGTCGCACCGAAAAGGGTATCAGGACGAGTAGTAAAGACTGTAAATTCCTTATCAGTTCCTTTTACTTTGAAAGTTACATTGGCACCAGTTGATTTCCCAATCCAGTTGCGTTGCATGTCCTTGATAGACTCTGGCCAATCTAGTTCATCTAAGTCATTGAGCAAGCGCTCTGCGTAAGCCGTGATTTTAAGCATCCATTGACGCATTGGTTTGCGAACAACTGGATAGCCTCCACGCTCAGAAGTTCCGTCAGGAAGGACCTCTTCGTTGGCGATGGCTGTTCCCAATTCCTCAACCCAGTTTACTGGCACTTCCGCTTCATAGGCCAAGCCTTTTTCGTAAAGCTTGGTGAAAATCCATTGCGTCCACTTGTAGTAGTTTGGATCTGTTGTATTGACTTCACGATCCCAGTCATAAGAAAATCCAAGCGCATTGATTTGGCGTTTGAAGTTGGCAATGTTCTCAGCTGTAAATTCTGCTGGGTCATTACCTGTATCCATAGCGTATTGCTCTGCAGGCAAACCAAAAGCATCCCAACCCATTGGGTGAAGGACATTGTAGCCTTGCGCACGTTTGTAACGGCTGAGGATATCGGTTGCTGTATAACCTTCTGGGTGACCTACGTGTAGACCCGCTCCAGACGGATAAGGGAACATGTCAAGAGCATAAAATTTAGGTTTTGATGCATCAGTTCCTGTCTTAAATGTATGATGTTCTGCCCAGTAGCCCTGCCACTTAGGCTCAATTTCTTTATGATTATAAAAACTCATGGTCTCTCTCCAATTTTGTGATGTTACTATTATACCATTTTTGAGGGAATTTGAAAGACGAGAAATGTTCTTTTAGACTTGGATTCCAAGAAAGACTGAATCGCAAATCCAGCTTATTTAGCAGTATAAAAAATTAGCTAACACTTGAAATTAACTTATATCGATTATTTGTCTCTTCCATCTTTTTCCCCCTAACGCCTTTGACTCATATTCCTCGTTTTAGATTTCTTTAAGGTTTGTATTATATCCTGTAGAACTCTACAATTTAAAAACATTAATAATCTAGGTAGAGAAAATGTTCGTAAAAAAGGAGATACTTATGAAAAAACTACTATTCTTTCTCTCTTGTGGATGGATATTTCTTACTTTACCAGGATGTTCTTCAACAACAGAAGCGGAAAGTAATACTGAAACAGATTCGGACAATGCTTTGGTTATCTACTCGCCTAACCCTGAAGACCTTATCGAAGAAACAATCCCAGCCTTCGAAGAAAAATATGGTATTAAGGTTGACTTAGTACAAGCCAGCACTGGTGAATTGTTCAAAAAAGCTGATGCCGAAAAAGAATCCCCAGTAGCCGATGTCATTTTCGGAGGCTCCTACGCCCTCTTCTCTTCTAACGAAAATCTTTTTGAACCTTATATTTCCCAAGAAAATGACCAGATAATCCCTGAATATCAAAATAAAACAGGATTCTACACACCTTACACACTGGATGTCAGTGTTATCATTGCCAATTCATCCCTTACAAAAGATATAAAAATTGAAGGCTACAATGATCTGCTCAATCCTAAATTAAAAGGAAAAATTGCTACTGCTGATCCAAGTAATGCTTCTAGCGCCTTTGCTCAATTAACAAACATGCTTGTCGATCAAGGTGGATACGAAAATGAACAAGCTTGGACCTATGTGAAAAATCTATTTACCCTAGTAGATGGAAAAATTGCATCTAGCTCTTCAAATGTTTACAAAGCTGTCGCCGATGGGGAAATGGCTGTTGGACTCACCTATGAAGATCCTGCCTTAAAACTCTTAAACGACGGAGTTGATGTAAAAGTCATTTATCCAAAAGAAGGAACCGTCTTTTTACCTGGTAACGCTGCCATCGTCAAAAATGCCAAACACATGAAAAATGCTAAGAAATTTATCGATTTCATTCTTTCTCAAGAAATCCAAGATAAGCTAGGAACTGAAACTACAATTAGACCTATTCGTAAAAATGCTAAAACCAATAAAAATATGAAGGCTATGACAGAAATCAATATTGCCACTGAAGATTCTGATTATGTCATTAAAAACAAATCCACTATTCTTAAAAAGTACAATGATATTTTTACAGATATCCAATCTAAACAGTAAAAGAGGTTCACTATGAGTGAGATCAAAATTATTAACGCCAAAAAAATCTACCACGATGTTCCTGTTATTGATAATTTAAATATTACAGTTCCAAAAGGAAGTCTCTTTACCCTTCTTGGACCTTCAGGGTGTGGGAAAACGACCCTTCTTCGTATGATTGCAGGTTTCAACAGTATCGAAGGCGGAGAATTTTACTTCGATGATACAAAAATCAATAATATGGAACCCAGCAAACGCAATATCGGCATGGTTTTCCAAAACTACGCTATTTTCCCACATTTGACTGTCCGAGACAATGTTGCTTTTGGTCTTAAGCAAAAGAAGGTTCCAAAAGAAGAATTGATTCAACAGACCAATAAATATCTTGAACTCATGCAAATTGCTCAATATGCGGATCGAAAGCCCGATAAACTCAGTGGTGGACAACAACAACGTGTCGCTTTGGCACGTGCCTTAGCGGTTAATCCAAGTGTTCTCCTCATGGACGAGCCACTTAGTAATCTAGATGCCAAACTTCGCTTGGATATGCGTCAAGCTATTCGAGAAATCCAACACGAAGTGGGAATCACAACCGTCTATGTGACCCACGACCAAGAAGAAGCTATGGCGATTTCAGACCAAATTGCTGTTATGAAAGATGGGGTGATCCAACAAATCGGCCGACCAAAAGAACTCTATCATAAACCAGCTAATGAGTTTGTGGCCACCTTTATCGGACGCACAAATATCATCCCTGCCAATCTCGAAAAACGAAGCGACGGCGCTTATATCGTCTTTTCAGATGGCTATGTCCTTCGAATCCCAGCCCTTGATCAGGCTGAGGAACAAGCTATTCATGTAAGCATTCGTCCTGAAGAGTTTATCAAAGATGAATCTGGAGATATTGAAGGAATTATTAGCGATAGCGTCTATCTTGGACTGAATACTGAATACTTCATCGAGACAGGCTTTGCCTCAAAAATTCAAGTTAGCGAAGAATCAACTTTTGAAGAAGATCTACAAAAAGGCGATCGTATTCGTCTACGAATCAATACTCAAAAATTAAACGTCTTTTCTGCAGATGGTTCGCAAAACCTGATAAAAGGAGTCAACCATGGAACGTAAAAAACTAAATATTTGGACAGCCTCCTCTTTCTTCATCTTTCTTACTTATCTTGTCTTTCTCGTTTATCCTATCGTTACCGTGCTCAAGCAAGCACTCATACATGAAGGACAATTCTCACTAGCTAACTTTGTCACTTTCTTTAGTAAAGCCTACTACTCTGAGACACTTGTCAACAGTTTCAAGGTTTCCATTACCGCTACTGTCACTTCCTTGGTCGTAGGAACCCTATTAGCTTATCTCTTCTCTATGTATGACTTCAAGGGAAAGAAATTTCTACAAATATTGATTATCATTGCTTCCATGTCAGCTCCTTTCGTAGGAGCCTACTCCTGGATTCTCTTGCTGGGACGAAACGGGGTCATTACTAAATTCCTGACAAATTCCCTTCATCTTCCAGCTATCGATATTTATGGATTCAAAGGAATTGTACTTGTCTTTACACTGCAACTATTCCCACTGGTATTTCTATACGTTGCCGGAACAATGAAAAGTATTGACAATTCTCTACTTGAAGCTGCTGAAAGCATGGGGTCCTTCGGATTTAAGCGTATCGTAACGGTTGTTTTACCTCTCCTAGTTCCAACCTTACTAGCTGCTGCCTTGCTTGTATTTATGAGAGCATTCTCAGACTTTGGAACGCCTATGTTGATTGGTGAAGGATATCGGACTTTCCCCGTCTTGATTTATACTCAATTTATTAGCGAGGTTGGAGGAAATTCAGCTTTTGCATCTGCTTTAGCAATTATGGCGATTATCATTGCCTTGGCAATTTTCCTTATCCAAAAATACATTTCAAATCGCTACAGTTTCAGCATGAACTCGCTCCACCCAATTGAGCCTAAAAAAACCACAAAAGGAAAAATGGTTGCCATTTATGCAACAGTCTACGGAATTATCTTGTTCTCTGTTCTACCTCAAGTCTACTTGATTTATACTTCTTTCCTAAAAACATCAGGTATGGTATTTGTCAAAGGCTATTCTCTAAACAGTTACAAGGTAGCTTTCAATCGTATGGGATCTGCTATTTTCAATACCATTCGTATCCCTTTGATTGCCTTAGTTCTAGTTGTCCTATTTGCAACATTTATCTCCTACCTAGCCGTTAGAAAACGGAATTTGTTTACAAACTTAATTGACAGCCTCAGTATGGTCCCTTATATTGTACCAGGAACCGTTCTAGGGATTGCCTTCATTTCTTCCTTCAATACCGGTCTATTTGGAAGTGGATTTCTTATGATTACAGGGACAGCTTTCATCTTGATTATGTCTCTATCTGTCAGAAGATTACCCTATACTATTCGCTCATCTGTTGCTAGCTTGCAACAAATAGCACCAAGTATTGAAGAAGCCGCTGAAAGTTTAGGAAGTAGCCGTCTCAATACCTTTGCCAAGATTACAACTCCAATGATGCTATCTGGTATTATTTCTGGAGCTATCCTATCTTGGGTCACAATGATTTCAGAACTCTCTACTTCTATCCTCCTCTACAATGTCAAAACAAGAACAATGACTGTAGCTATTTATACAGAGGTTCTCAGAGGGAATTACGGTGTAGCCGCAGCCTTGTCAACTATCCTGACTGTTCTAACAGTAGGTTCCTTGCTCTTGTTTATGAAAATCTCTAAAAGCAATAGCATTACACTTTAGTTTTCCCCATCAAAAACAGCCGAGAGGATTACCCTCGGCTGTTTTTTCTTATCTTGATATTCTTATCAAATTCCTAGTTCAGAGCAAGCAAGTCTAGACTGATTATACTCAATGAAAATCAAAGAGCAAACTAGGAAACTAGCCACAGGTTGCTCAAAGCACTGCTTTGAGGTTGTAGATAAGACTGACGAAGTCAGTTACATATATCTACGGCAAGACGATTTTGACGCAGTTTGAAGAGATTTTCGAAGAGTATTAAATAGAGACTTCCTCCATCCTCTCCCGTCCTAGTTCCCGGTAACTACGGTCGCCGACAATTTCTACGCTAAACTGGCCGTCCTCATATTCAAGGATCGTCACGCTACCATTATCGAGACCATGCGGATGCATGCCATTAATCAGATAAACAATGGTTCCAATGGTCATTCCGTGGCTCACGACAAGAGCATTGCCCCCACCTTGCTCTTCCATTTCTTTGGCAATCGCTTCAAAGCCTTCCTTGATTCGGCCACTGAGTTTTTCCCAACCTTCAGCCCAACCAGCTGTATCAACCTCTACCAAGCCCTCAGCTAGTTCAGCATAAGACAATTGGTGAACATGGTCCACATTAAAGATACGAGGAATAATGCCCATGAAAAGATCACCATCATAAGCTCCGTCAAAGCTACCAAAACACCATTCTCTGATACGCTTGTCCATGCGATAAGGGATTTTTCCCTGCAAGCCAAGTTTTTCAAGAATGATTCCCATAGTCTGAATGGTGCGCCCAGAATCACTCGAATAAGCACGATCAAACTGTAGACCAGATTCTCGCAAGCCAATCCCTAATTCTTGAATTCCTCGCTCACCTTCAGCCGTTAAGGGAGTATCGCTCCAACCTTGCGCGCGACCAATCGTGTTAAACATAGTCTTGCCATGACGTACCAAATACAATCGTACTTTTACCATTTTCCGTCCTCCGTTTGCTTCTATTATATCATGGATGATAAAACAAAAGCCACCCAGACAGGCGACTTTTGCAGGAGATTATTATGAAAAAGTTTAGGAGTTCTATTAAATAAAGATATTAGATGAAAATCAAATTCAAACTAAATCAGTGTTATCTGTTTCAAATAATATTAGGAGGTCTTTATTTAATGATTATAGTATACATATCCAACCTTAAATAGAACTTAAAATTTCTCCTATTTTCTTAATTTTTAAAACTATGAATTGGTGCTGGGATTTGTCCTCCACGAGAGATGAAATCGACAGACGAAGCTCCATTGACTTTCATAACAGGTGCAGTTCCTAAGAGTCCACCAAACTCAATCATATCTCCTTCTTTTCCTTTTGGAATAATACGAACAGCCGTAGTTTTCATGTTAATGACACCAATTGCAGCCTCATCTGCAATCATGGCAGCAATGGTTTCAGCAGGAGTATCTTCTGGGATGGCAATCATATCCAAACCAACAGAACAGATAGCCGTCATAGCTTCTAGTTTTTCCAAATTAAGAGAACCATTTTGCACTGCAGCAATCATTCCTTCATCCTCTGAAACAGGGATAAAGGCGCCAGACAAACCACCAACTTGGTTGCAGGCCATAACTCCACCCTTCTTAACTTGGTCGTTCAAGAGTGCCAAGGCAGCCGTCGTCCCGTGTGTTCCAACTGTTTCTAGCCCCATTTCTTCAAGGACACGTGCAACAGAATCTCCAACCGCAGGAGTTGGCGCCAAACTCAAGTCCACAATACCAAATTCCACACCCAGTCTCTCACTGGCCATCTGACCAACTAATTGACCGATACGAGTAATCTTGAAGGCAGTCTTCTTGACCGTTTCTGCTACTACGTCAAAGCTCTTTCCACGAACTTTTTCCAAGGCACGTTTCACCACACCAGGACCAGAAACTCCGACATTGATGATAACATCTGCTTCCCCAACACCATGGAAGGCACCCGCCATAAATGGATTGTCCTCAACAGCATTAGCAAATACAACCAACTTGGCCGCTCCCATATCTGATAGATTAGCCGTTTCCTTGATAATACGTCCCATATCTGCCACAGCCGTCATATTAATACCAGACTTGGTTGAGCCGATATTAACTGACGAGCAGACCTTTTCCGTTTCAGCCAAAGCGCGAGGAATAGAATTGATGAGAATCTCATCTCCCTTTTGATAACCCTTTTGTACCAAGGCAGAGAAACCACCGATAAAGTCCACACCAATCTCTTTTGCGGCCTTATCAAGCGCTTTTGCCAGAACTACATAGTTTGTTGCATCTGTCGCTGCCCCAATCAAAGAGATAGGAGTCACCGATACACGCTTATTAACGATTGGAATTCCCAACTCAGCCGCAATTTCATCCCCAACTGCTACTAAATTAGCTGCCTTGGTCGTAATCTTTTGATAAATTTTCTCCGCAGCACGATTGATATCTGGATCGATACAGTCCAAAAGGGAAATCCCCATGGTAATAGTTCTGATATCGAAGTTTTGCTCCTCAATCATGGCGATGGTTTCAGTAACTTGTCTAATATCCATGATAACCTCCTAGATATTATACATAGCTTCGAAAATCGCTGCACTCTGAATATTGATTTTTACATTCAAAGTTTGCCCAAAAGTTTCAAACTCATTTCGCAGATAAGTAAAATCCTGTTTTTCATCACTAGATACAACAGCCATCATCGTAAAATATTCATCCAAAACAGTTTGAGAGATATCATCAATATTCAAACCCAATTCTGCAATTTTACCAGAAACACCTGCAACAATTCCAGATTTATCTTTACCAACAACAGTTATAATCGCTTTCATAAGCAAACTCCAATTCTTCTTTTAATTAGGAAACCTGAACATTAAACAGGATTCTTTTCAAATAGTATAGCATAATTCTAACTAAAATACTCAAAAACGCCTGCTTACGAAGTTGTTCTTAAGCAAAAAACAATTTCGTAAACAAGCGTCTACTATCCCAACTTATGATGAGTGTTCCCGCTAGGACCGAAATCCTAGCGGTAGACCAGAGCTAGACTAAGAGCACAAGACTCCATCATCATAACACTCAACAAAATTGATGATTTTATACTAATTCGATGATCGCCATTGGCGCTGCATCACCACGACGTGGTTCAGTTTTAAGGATACGAGTGTATCCACCGTTACGTTCAGCGTAACGAGGTGCGATTTCTGAGAACAATTTTTGAAGTGCTGTAGTAGAAGTGTACTTATCAGTTGCTTCATCATAGTTTTCAGATGCGATTTCATTACGTACGAAAGCAGCTGCTTGACGACGTGCATGCAAATCACCACGTTTACCTAGAGTAATCATTTTTTCAACAGTTTTACGGATTTCTTTAGCACGAGCTTCAGTTGTCACGATTGATTCGTTGATCAAAAGGTCAGTTGTCAAATCGCGAAGCATTGCTTTACGTTGTGAGCTAGTGCGTCCTAGTTTACGGTAAGCCATTTATTCCTCCTTTATTTATCTTTTAATCCAAGACCCAAATCAATGAGTTTGAGTTTCACTTCTTCCAAACTCTTGCGTCCAAGATTTCGTACTTTCATCATCTCTGCTTCAGATTTTTCTGTCAAATCATGCACAGTATTGATACCGGCGCGTTTCAAACAGTTGTATGAACGCACAGACAAATCCAGTTCCTCAATCGTACGATCCAAAATACGGTCGTCAGATTCAGTATCAGCTTCTTTCATCACTTCAGTTGACTTAGCAATCTCAGTAAGATTTGTAAACAAATCAAGATGTTCTGTCAAAATACGTGCTGAAAGCCCTAAAGCATCTTCTGGAATAATTGTTCCATTTGTCAAGATTTCAAGGGTTAATTTGTCAAATCCATCATTGCTACCTACACGAGCAGGTTCCACTTGATAGTTGACTTTTGTAACTGGTGTATAAATAGAATCTACAGCAAGTGTTCCAACTGGTGCATTATCTTTTTTATTTTCATCAGCAGGTACATATCCACGACCACTGTTAACAGTCATAGTCGCTTTTAGCGAAGAACCTTCACCGATTGTAAAGAGATAATGATCTGGATTTACAATTTCAATATCGCTATCTGTCAAAATGTCACCAGCTGTTACTTCAGCAGGACCTTCAACATCCAGTTCGATGATTTTTTCGTCTTCAACGTACGATTTCACTGCAATTCCTTTAATGTTCAGAATGATTTGCATCACGTCTTCACGAACACCTGGAACTGTGTCAAACTCATGTAACACACCATCAATGTTGATAGATGTCACAGCTGCTCCTGGTAGAGAAGCTAGAAGTACACGACGAAGAGAGTTACCAAGAGTTGTACCGTAGCCACGTTCAAGTGGTTCGATTACAAACTTGCCATAATCTTTATTTTCATCAATTTTTGTTATATTTGGTTTTTCAAACTCGATCATTTAGTTACTCCCTCTTAAACGAAAAGCAGTGTAATGCGATGATTATACACGGCGACGTTTTGGAGGACGAGCACCATTGTGTGGCACTGGAGTCACATCACGAATTGCTGTTACTTCAAGACCAGCGGCAGCAAGCGCACGAATAGCTGACTCACGACCAGAACCTGGACCTTTTACAGTAACTTCAACTGATTTAAGACCGTGTTCTTGTGCAGATTTAGCAGCAGCTTCAGAAGCCATTTGAGCAGCGAATGGTGTAGATTTACGAGAACCTTTGAAACCAAGAGCACCAGCTGATGACCAAGCAATTGCATTACCATGCACATCAGTAATCATAACAATAGTGTTATTAAATGTAGCGTGAATATGAGCAATACCAGATTCGATATTCTTTTTCACACGACGTTTACGTGTTGGTTTAGCCAAGACTTTTACCTCCTATATTATTTTTTCTTACCAGCAATCGCAACAGCTTTACCTTTACGAGTGCGAGCGTTGTTTTTAGTGTTTTGTCCACGGACAGGAAGTCCACGACGGTGACGGATACCACGGTATGAACCGATTTCCATCAAACGTTTGATGTTCAAGTTTACTTCACGACGAAGGTCACCTTCAACTTTGATTGCATCCACTTCACGACGGATAGCATCTTCTTGATCTGATGTAAGATCACGTACACGAACATCTTCTGAGATTCCAGCAGCAGCCAAAATTTTCTTAGATGTTGCAAGTCCGATACCATAAACATAAGTCAATGAGATTACTACGCGTTTGTCATTTGGAATGTCAACTCCAGCAATACGAGCCATGTTTTCTCCTTTCTATCTTATCCTTGACGTTGTTTGTGTTTTGGATTTGCTGGGCAAATTACCATAACACGACCATTACGACGAATAACTTTACAGTATTCGCAAATTGGTTTGACCGATGGTCTTACTTTCATTTCTTATCCCTCCAAGTTTTTCGATTATTTAAAGCGGTAAGTGATACGTCCACGTGTCAAGTCATATGGACTCATTTCGACAGTAACACGATCTCCCGCTAAAATACGAATATAGTTTTTACGAATTTTACCAGAAACTGTTGCTAAAATCTGATGTCCATTTTCAAGTTCAACCGTAAACATTGCATTCGGCATTGTATCAACTACTTTGCCTTCAACTTCAATCACATCGTCTTTTGCCACGCAAAAGCACCTCCATAAATTTCGATTCGATGCCTCTAGACACAGAGACAACAATTATAAGTCAGACTATCTCAGTATAACATTTGTAGCGGATTTTTGCAAGTGTGAAAAACGCTTTATTTCAAATTTGTCAATACTTTTTCGATATCTGAGAAGACATCATTGATATCTTGATTACCTTCGATGTCATGAACCAAACCTTTGGCACGGTAGTGAGCAATGATTGGTTCCCCTTGAGCAATATTTACATCCAAACGACGTTTGACTGTCTCAGGCTTATCATCTTCACGTTGGTAGTAATCTTCTTCTTTATAGTCAACTGGTGGGTTAAAGACCTTGTGGAAAGTTTCTCCAGTTACGCGGTGGATGATACGGCCACTCAAACGTTCCAAGAGGCTGTCAGGGTTCACTTCAATATTGATAACACCTTCTAGTTCAATGCCAAGTTCAGCCAATGTTTTATCCAAGGCATGAGCTTGTTCAATTGTACGTGGGTAACCATCCAACAAGAATCCTGTTTCTTTAATATCATCTTGTGAAAGACGTTCTTTTACGATTCCATTTGTAACTTCGTCAGGAACCAATTCACCCTTGTCAATGTATGACTTAGCAAGAACACCCATTTCAGTTTGATTTGCCATTGCAGCGCGGAACATATCACCTGTTGAGATATGTGCAACATGGAATTGTTCTACAATTTTTGCTGCTTGAGTTCCCTTACCTGCACCAGGTAAGCCCATAATCAAAAGATTCATGATTTGATCTCCTTATTTTATTTTTAAATAGAAGCAAAAAATCTTTTCACCCCTATTTAAAAACAAAATAGAAGAGGGGAGACCAAACTCTCACAAATGTTAGAGTTAAACCTCCACTCCCTCAGTAATTACTGATTCAGTAAATACTTTTATTCTGTTCTATCCATGAAACCAACATACTTACGTTTCAATAGGTAACCTTCCAATTGTTTGATTCCTTCAATACCTGTAGAGATAATGATCAAAAGACTGGTTCCTCCAAAAGCAACTGCTTCTGAAAGTCCGAAAACATCTTTTGCTACAATCGGTAAAATAGAAATCACACCAAGGAAGAGAGAGCCAACAGTTGCAAGGCGACGAAGAAGTTTAGACATATATTCTTCTGTACCTTTACCAGGGCGCACTCCATGGATATAAGCACCGCTCTTTTGTAAGTTTTCTGCCGCTTTTTCTGGATTAATCTGTACAAACGTATAGAAGAATGTAAAGAGAATAATCAATAAAGCATACATAGCAATACCAGTTGGTGAAGTTGTTGCCAGCATTTCTTGTGCTGTTCTTACCCAAGCCCAATCATGACCTGTAGCGCTCAAAAACTGAAGAATAGCCGCAGGCGCTGCAGTAATCGAACTTGCAAAGATAACAGGGATAACTCCAGCAGGGTTTACCTTCAAAGGAAGGTAAGAGCTAGATGGAGCACCTTGTGCAACCTTAGTATATTGGATTGGAATTTTGTATTCTGCTTGTTGAACATAAGTTGTAAAATAAATGATCAACAATACAGTAATAATCAAAATGATTACGAAAATGATAGATGAGTTGATACGGCTACTTGGGACGTTCACAAAGTAGTCCACATAGATGCCCTGAATCATCTCTGGAATTGAGGCAACAATCCCGGCAAAGATAATCATAGAAACACCATTTCCGTATCCCTTATCTGTAATTTGCTCTCCCAACCAAGTCACAATCATGCTACCAGCTGTTAAGATGATACCAATCATGATAAAGACTTGTGGAGTAAGAGCTGTTTTCAACAATTGAGCTCCAGCCAAAGTATTAAAACCAGCTGTAATCCCGATAGATTGCACAAAGGCTAGAACAAGAGCAATATAACGAGTAGCTTGATTTAATTTTCTTCGACCTACTTCCCCTTGTTTACCCCACTCTACAAACTTGGGTAAAATATCCATTTGTAAGAGTTGGACAACGATAGAGGCCGTAATGTAGGGACTAACACCAAGAGCAAAAACTGAGAAGTTTTTCATGGCATTCCCTGAGACCAAGCTCAACATGTTTAAGAAGGATAATCCACTTAAAGCATTCAAGCTATTGGCATTTACACCGGGAACTGTAATGCTAGTCCCGATACGAAAGACCAAAACGATAAAAATTGTAAACAAAATTTTTGATCGAACCTGCTTGACTTTAAGAGCTTCTCTTAATAATTTAAAAAACATAGGTCACCTCTCTTAGATGACTTCTACTGAACCACCTTTAGCAGTGATAGCTTCTTCAGCTGATTTAGAGAATTTAGCTGCTTTCACAGTCAATTTCTTAGTCAACTCACCGTTACCAAGAATTTTAATACCTGATTTTTCAGCTTTAACAATTCCTGCTTCGATAAGAACAACTGGAGTAACTTCAGCACCATCTTCAAAGACGTTCAATTGGTCAAGGTTCACAATTGCGTATTCTTTAGCGTTGATGTTAGTGAATCCACGTTTTGGAAGACGACGGAACAATGGAGTTTGTCCACCTTCAAAACCAAGGCGAACTCCGCCACCGCTACGAGCTTTTTGACCTTTTTGACCACGACCAGATGTTTTACCGTTACCTGATGAAGTACCACGACCAACGCGGTTACGTACTTTACGAGAACCTTCTGCAGGTTTCAATTCATGAAGTTTCATTTTTATTTTCTCCTCTTTTGTAAAATGCTAGCGCCGATAAGGGAGAAAAGGTTGTCTCCCCCATCAACTCGCCTATACGACGTCATCATAGATGACTATATCTAGTTTTAGGGGATGGTATACTGCACATCCCCTAAAAATTCATTAGTTTACTTCTTCAACTGTTACCAAGTGAGATACTGCAGTGATCATACCACGGATAGCAGCGTTATCTTCTTTAATAACAGAGCTGTTCAATTTGCCAAGTCCAAGTGCTACAACAGTTTTACGTTGTGATGGAATGCGTCCGATTGGAGACTTAGTCAAAGTAATTTTAATTTGAGCCATTTTATCCCCTTTCTTATGCCAAATCAGAAACTGAAATACCACGAAGGGCAGCAACTTCTTCAGCGCGTTTCAATTGTTTCAAACCTTCAACAGTTGCACGAACAATGTTGATTGGAGTGTTAGAACCAAGTGATTTAGATGTAATATCTGCCACACCTGCCAATTCCACAACGGCACGAACTGCACCACCAGCGGCAACTCCAGAACCTTCTACAGCAGGTTTCAACAATACTTTAGCTCCACCGAATTCTGAAAGAACTTCGTGTGGGATTGTTGTTCCAACCATAGGAACTTCGATCAAGTTTTTCTTAGCATCATCTACTGCTTTACGGATTGCTTCTGGAACTTCTTGAGCTTTACCAGTACCAAATCCTACGCGACCGTTGTGGTCACCAACAACAACAAGAGCTGCGAAACGAAGACGACGTCCACCTTTAACAACTTTTGTAACACGGTTGACAGCAACTACGCGTTCTTCTAATTCAACTGCATTGTCTTTAAATGCCATTTTCTAGTGTCCTCCTATTAGAATTTCAATCCGTTTTCACGAGCTGCATCAGCCAAAGCTTTCACACGTCCGTGATATAGATATCCACCGCGGTCGAACACCACTTCTGAAATACCTTTAGCGTTTGCACGTTCTGCAACGAGTTTACCGACAGCAACGGCTTGTTCAGTTTTAGTTCCTTTTGAAACTTCTTTGTCAAGAGTTGAAGCACTTGCGAGCGTTACACCCGCTACGTCATCAATCACTTGAGCGTAGATGCCTGTATTAGAACGGAATACGTTCAAACGTGGGCGATCAGCAGTTCCAGAGAGTTTTCCGCGAACGCGACGGTGGCGTTTTTGGCGGAGTTTGTTTTTATCTGGTTTTGAAATCACAGTTTTCACCTCTTTAGTTTTAAATCGTGTGCTATGCACAAAGTTGGAAAATAGGTTGGTGGTTGAGAATCAACCACTCAACATTATTTACCTGTTTTACCTTCTTTACGGCGAACGAATTCACCAACGTAACGGATACCTTTACCTTTATATGGTTCTGGTGAACGAAGGCTACGTACGTAAGCAGCTGTTTGACCAACTACTTCTTTTGAAATTCCGCTAACAACGATTGTTGTTGGGTTTGGAAGTTCAAAAGTAATTCCTTCTGGAGCTTCAACTTCGTCTGGATGAGATTTACCAACAGCCAAAACAAGTTTAGATCCTTGAAGTTGTGCACGGTAACCAACCCCACGCATTTCAAGTTCTTTCTTGAATCCTTCTGATACACCAACAACCATGTTGTTCAAAAGAGCACGAGTAGTTCCGTGGATTGTTTTCATTTCTTTTGAATCGTTTGGACGGTGAAGAGTTACTTCAGTACCTTCCACACGGATTTCAATATCTTTTGAGAACTCACGAGTAAGTTCTCCTTTAGGTCCTTTTACAGTTACTACGTTGTCATTGTTAGTGAGTTCAACACCAGCAGGCAACACGATAACTTTATTACCAATACGTGACATGTTTTTATTCTCCTGTTAAATTGTCAGGCCTAAACGGCCAGTTTTCACGGGGTTAAATCAATTTCTCGATTTAAAGGAACATTTAGATTTCAATTTCATAGTGAATCTAGACATCGTCTCGCAGGCATAACTTTGGGTTATGCTAGAGGCGATAACGAAGAGACACAAAGAAATTGAGAGCTAAATATTACCAAACGTAAGCGATAACTTCTCCACCAACATTCTTTTGGCGTGCTTCTTTATCAGTAAGCAAACCTTCAGAAGTTGAAAGGATAGCAATTCCAAGTCCGTTAAGAACTTTTGGAAGATCTTCACGTTTTTTGTAGACACGAAGTCCTGGTTTAGAAACACGTTTCAAGTTAGTGATAACTTTTTCACCGTTTGGTCCGTATTTAAGGAATACACGGATGATGCCTTGTTTGTCATCTTCGATGATTTCAACGTTTTTTACAAAACCTTCGCGTTTAAGGATTTCAGCAATCCCTTTTTTGATGTTTGATGCAGGTACTTCAAGTACTTCGTGTTTAGCTTGGTTAGCGTTACGAATACGAGTTAGGAAGTCTGCGATTGGGTCAGTCATAACCATTTTGTTTTTCTCCTCTTACTAGTAGTTTGCAAGTTGCACTTGCTAGTTAATGATTGAGCTAGGCTCAGATAGTATTGACACATTCAAATGAGATAACTCTTATTTGAACACGAGCTACAACCTGTGCAAAAAAGATAAATTTGTTTTGGAGCATGGCTCCTTCACCAAATTTCCTATTTTTGCTGTGGTTGTTACGCTCTTTGTATCATGATATTACCAAGATGCTTTTGTTACACCAGGGATTTGTCCTTTGTAAGCTAATTCACGGAAGCAAACACGGCAAAGTTTAAATTTGCGGTAAACTGAATGTGGACGACCACATTTTTCACAACGAGTATAAGCTTGAGTAGAGAACTTCGCTGGACGTTTGTTCTTAGCAATCATTGATTTTTTAGCCATTAGATTTACCTCCTATATTATTTTGCAAAAGGCATTCCAAGGCCTGTAAGCAATGCACGTGACTCTTCGTCAGTGTTAGCAGTTGTTACGATAACGATGTCAAGACCACGAGTTTTGTCAACGTCATCGAAGTTGATTTCTGGGAAGATCAATTGTTCTTTCACACCAAGTGTGTAGTTTCCGCGTCCATCAAATGATTTTGTTGGAACACCGTGGAAGTCACGTACACGTGGAAGTGAAACTGAAACCAATTTATCCAAGAATTCGTACATACGTTCACCACGAAGGGTAACTTTTGCACCGATCGCAACACCTTCACGAAGACGGAAGCCGGCGATTGATTTTTTAGCTTTAGTGATAAGTGGTTTTTGACCTGAGATAAGTGCCAATTCTTCAGCAGCTTTTTCAAGGCTTTTAGCGTTTGATACAGCTTCACCAACACCCATGTTCAAAACGATCTTATCTACTTTAGGCACAGCCATCACTGATGAGTAGTTGAATTGTTCTGTCAAAGCAGGAACTACTTCATTAAGATATTTTTCTTTTAAACGATTTGCCATTATACTTCTCCTTTCCTTCGTGATTAATCAAGCACTTCGCCTGATTTTTTGTTGTAGCGAACTTTTTTACCGTCTACAAATTTGTAACCAACACGACCAGCTACACCATTTTTGTCCAAAACTTGAACGTTTGATACGTGGATAGCTGCTTCTTTCTCGATGATACCACCTTGAGGAAGCTCGTTAGTTGGACGTTGGTGTTTCTTAACGATGTTAACACCTTCAACGATAACTTTGTTTACTTTTGGAAGGGCAGTAAGGACAACAGCTTCTGTTCCCTTATCTTTACCAGCGATTACGCGAACTTTGTCGCCTTTTTTTACAAACATTAGGTTTCTCCTTGATTTTTCTTACGCCCATAAGGGCACCCTGGAAGTAAATCCAGGGGACTAGTTTGTTTCTAAAAATTAAAGTACTTCTGGAGCAAGTGACACGATCTTCATGAAGCCACCTTCACGCAATTCACGTGCAACTGGGCCAAAGATACGTGTTCCGCGAGGAGTTTTGTCTTCACGGATGATAACTGCTGCGTTTTCGTCAAATTTGATGTATGAACCATCAGCACGACGAGCACCTGATTTAGTACGAACGATAACTGCTTTAACAACGTCACCTTTTTTAACCGCACCACCAGGAGTAGCTTGTTTTACAGATGCCACGATAACATCACCGATGTTTGCAAATTTACGTCCTGAACCACCAAGAACTTTGATAGTCAAGATTTCGCGAGCACCGCTGTTGTCTGCGACTTTCAAACGAGTTTCTGTTTGAATCATTTCAGTTTTCTCCTTTCAGGTTTGATTAGATGATGACCGCTTCTTCAACAACTTCTACAAGACGGAAACGTTTTGTAGCTGAAAGCGGACGAGTTTCCATGATACGTACGATATCGCCTTCTTTGGCAACATTGTTTTCATCATGTGCTTTGTATTTTTTAGAGTAGTTAATACGTTTACCATAGACTGGGTGGTTACGTTTTGTTTCAACTACAACTGTGATTGTCTTGTCCATTTTGTCAGATACAACACGTCCAACAAGAACTTTACGATTATTGCGTTCCATTGAAATTTCTCCTTCCCTAGTCTATTATTTCGCTTCAGATTGAACTGTTTTGATACGAGCGATTTGTTTTTTAACTTCTTTCAAGCGAGCTGTTTGTTCCAATTGACCAGTAGCAGCTTGGAAACGAAGTTCAAACAATTCTTTTTTCAATTCGTTTTCGCGCTTCGCGAGTTCTTCTTGAGAAAGACCACGAAGTTCTTTAACAAATTCTTTTACTTCATTAAGTTTCATGCCTTCTCCTTATTCTGCTTCACGTTTTACGAATTTACATTTAACTGGCAATTTGTGGCTTGCAAGACGAAGCGCTTCGCGAGCGATCTCTTCAGATACACCAGCAACTTCAAACATCACTTTACCACGTTTAACTGGTGCTACCCAACCTTCAGGCGCCCCTTTACCAGATCCCATACGCACACCGATAGCTTTAGCAGTGTATGATTTGTGTGGGAAGATTTTAATCCAAACTTTACCACCACGTTTCATGTAACGAGTCATGGCGATACGAGCAGCTTCGATTTGGCGGTTAGTGATCCAGTGGCTAGTTGTAGCTTGAAGACCGTATTCACCGAATGCTACTTCTTTTCCACCTTTTGCTTCACCGCGCATTTTTCCACGGAATTCACGACGGTGTTTAACACGTTTAGGTACTAACATTGGTTATTTACCTCCTTTAGTGTTTTTACGAGCTGGAAGAACTTCACCACGATAGATCCATACTTTAACACCAAGTTTACCGTATGTAGTATCTGCTTCTTCCCAAGCGTAATCGATATCTGCACGAAGTGTGTGAAGTGGAACAGTTCCTTCAGAGTATCCTTCAGCACGGGCGATATCTGCACCGTTCAAACGACCTGATACTTGAGTTTTGATTCCTTTAGCTCCAGCACGCATTGCACGTTGGATTGCTTGTTTTTGTGCACGACGGAAAGCAACACGTTGCTCCAATTGACGAGCAATACCTTCACCTACAAGGTGAGCATCCAAATCAGGTTGTTTGATTTCGATGATGTTGATGTGTACTTGTTTTCCAGTCAATTTGTTAAGTTTTGCACGGAGTGCATCAACGTTAGCACCACCTTTACCGATTACCATACCTGGTTTAGCAGTGTGAAGTGAAACGTTAACTTTGTTTACTGCGCGTTCGATTTCGATAGTTGAAACTGCTGCATCAGCAAGTTCTTTTTGAACGAATTTACGGATTGCAAGATCTTCATGAAGGTAATCCGCGTATTCTTTTTCAGCATACCATTTGGCATCCCAATCACGGATGATGCCGACACGCATACCAATTGGATGTACTTTTTGACCCACGATTTTACCTCCTTATTTTTCTGCAACAGCTACAGTGATGTGAGCTGTACGTTTGTTGATTGGTGAAGCTGAACCTTTCGCACGTGGACGGAAACGTTTCATAGTTGGTCCTTCGTTTGCGAATGCTTCAGATACTACCAAGTTAGCTTTATCCAAACCAAAGTTGTTTTCAGCGTTAGCTACAGCTGAGTTCAAAACTTTCAAGATGATTTCAGCAGCTTTGTTTGGAGTGAATGTCAAGATTGCGATTGCATCGGCTACGCTTTTACCACGGATGTTATCAAGAACAAGACGTGATTTACGAGGTGAAACACGTACTGTACGAGCCATTGCTTTAGCTGAAGTAATTTCTGCCATTTATGTTCTCCTTATTTTCTACGTGTTTTCTTGTCGTCTGCAGCGTGACCTTTGTAAGTACGAGTTGGTGCAAATTCACCAAGTTTGTGACCTACCATGTCTTCTTGGATGTAAACAGGTACGTGTTTACGTCCGTCATAAACTGCGATAGTATAACCAATGAAACTTGGGAAGATCGTTGAACGACGTGACCAAGTTTTAATAACTTTTTTCTTTTCGTCGTTAGCTTGAGCTTCAACTTTTTTCATCAAATGCTCATCGACGAAAGGTCCTTTTTTAAGACTGCGTCCCATTTTTATATTTTCTCCTTTAAATGTTGTACCACAGCGGCTTGCGCTCACATGGAGCGCTACCGAGCTGGCGGATTTACTAGTTGCTTAAGCGACTAGTTTAATATTATTTCTCGTTGCGACGACGAACGATAAGTTTGTCAGATTTCGCTTTCTTGTTACGAGTTTTAAGACCAAGAGCAGGTTTGCCCCATGGAGTAGATGGTGCTTTACGACCAACTGGTGCTTTACCTTCACCACCACCGTGTGGGTGATCGTTAGGGTTCATTACAGAACCACGAACTGTTGGGCGGATACCTTTCCAACGGCTACGTCCTGCTTTACCAAGGTTTACAAGTCCGTGTTGTTCGTTTCCGACAACACCAACTGTAGCACGGCAAGTTCCAAGGATCATACGTACTTCGCCAGATTGAAGACGAACAAGAACGTACTTACCTTCTTGACCCAATACTTGAGCAGAAGCTCCAGCAGCACGTACCAATTCACCACCACGACCTGGTTTCAACTCGATGTTGTGGATCAAAGTACCAACTGGGATGTTAGCAAGTGGAAGAGCGTTTCCGACTTTGATATCTGCTTCTGGACCTGAAACGATACGTTGACCTACTTCAAGACCTTTTGGAGCGATGATGTATGCTTTCACACCGTCAGTGTAGTGTACAAGAGCGATGTTTGCAGAACGGTTTGGATCGTACTCGATTGTTTTAACAACTGCTTCAACGTTGTCTTTGTTACGTTTGAAGTCAACCAAACGGTAGAAACGTTTGTGCCCACCACCTTGGTGACGAACTGTGATACGACCGTTGTTGTTACGACCAGCCTTGCTCTTCAATGCAACAAGCAATGATTTTTCAGGAGTGCTTGTTGTGATTTCAGCGAAATCCAAAGAAGTCATATTACGGCGACCGTTTGTTGTTGGTTTATAAACACGAATTCCCACGATATTTCCTCCTTAGATTATTCAGCTTCAGCAGCAAACAACTCGATTGCTTTAGAATCAGCTGTAAGTGTGATGATAGCTTTTTTAGTTTTGTTAGTAAAACCAGTGTAACGTCCAACACGTTTAGCTTTTGGTTTTACGTTGATTGTGTTAACATTAGCAACTTTAACACCTTCGAAAGCAGCTTCAACAGCTTGCTTGATCAAAAGCTTGTGTGCACGAGTGTCAACTTCAAATACATATTTTCCTGCTTCAAGTTGAGCCATTGAGCTTTCAGTGATGACAGGTTTTTTGATAACATCATACAAATTCATTATGCAAGAACCTCCTCGATTTTAGAGATAGCTGCTTGAGTAACAAGAAGTTTGTCACTATTTGCGATGTCAAGAACACTTGCAGTTGTAGCAGTCGCGACTTTCACATTTGGAAGGTTACGAGCTGAGAGAGCTGCGAATTCGTTTCCTTCTTCAAGAATAACAAGGACTTTAGAATCGATGCTCAAAGCTGCAAGAACTTTTGCAAATTCAGCAGTTTTTGGAGCTGTAAATTCAAGAGAATCAACGGCTACAAATTTATTTTCAGCAACTTTTTCTGAGTAAACAGATTTAAGCGCAAGGCGACGAACTTTTTGAGGAAGTTTGTACGCATAGCTACGTGGAGTTGGTCCGAAGACGATTCCACCACCACGCCATTGTGGAGAGCGGATAGAACCTTGACGAGCACGTCCAGTTCCTTTTTGACGCCATGGTTTGCGTCCGCCACCTGAAACAGCTGAGCGGTTTTTAACTGCGTGAGTTCCTTGACGAAGGCTAGCACGTTGGCTGATGATCACATCAAACACAACAGATTCATTTGGTTCGATACCAAAGATTGCATCATTAAGAACAACTTCGCCCGCTTGTTTACCAGTTTGGTCGAATAATGTTACATTTGCCATTTTGACTGTATTCCCCTTTCCTTATTATTTACCAGCTTTAACTGCTGATTTGATAGTGATAAGAGATTTCTTAGCACCTGGTACGTTACCTTTGATAAGGATAACGTTCTTTTCTGGAACAACTTGTACAACTTCAAGGTTTTGAATTGTTACACGGTCGCCACCCATACGTCCTGCAAGGTTTTTACCTTTGAATACGCGGTTAGGTGCAACAGGTCCCATAGAACCTGGACGACGGTGGTAACGAGAACCGTGAGCCATTGGTCCACGTGATTGTCCGTGGCGTTTGATAACACCTTGGAAACCTTTACCTTTAGAAGTACCAGTTACGTCAACAACGTCTCCAGCTGCGAATGTTTCAACTGTGATTTCAGCACCAACTTCCAAGCCTTCAACGTTTTTGAATTCACGAATGAAGCGCTTAGGAGCCGTGTTAGCTTTCGCTACATGTCCTTTAGCAGGTTTGTTGCTCAATACTTCGCGTTTGTCATCGAAACCAACTTGGATGGCGTTGTATCCGTCTGTTTCAACAGTTTTAACTTGAAGAACAACGTTTGGAGTTGCTTCAATAACTGTTACAGGGATCAATTCGCCAGCTTCAGTGAAGATTTGAGTCATTCCCACTTTTTTCCCTAAGATTCCTTTTGTCATGAGAAAATAGTTCCTTTTCTATATTTTTTATTCAAAAAGTTTTTAACGAGCGTTTTTTATGCTCAAATATCAAGCTTTAGATTAAAGTTTGATTTCTACGTTTACACCACTTGGAAGATCCAATTTCATCAACGCATCAACTGTTTTTTGAGTTGGGTTAACGATATCGATCAAACGTTTGTGTGTACGCATTTCAAATTGTTCGCGAGAGTCTTTATATTTGTGAGTCGCACGAATGATTGTGTAGAGGCTACGTTCAGTTGGAAGTGGGATTGGACCCGCAACTTGTGCACCTGTACGAGTAGCTGATTCTACGATTTTTGCAGCCGCTGTGTCAAGCGTACGGTGTTCGTAAGCTTTCAAACGGATACGGATTTTTTTGTTTGCCATCTTTTTCTCCTTTTCGTCTATTTAAGATAATAGGCTAGCTCCACAAGAAAACCGACGCGCGTTGCGTGGCAATGCAACCGAGCGTGTCGCAACCTCTTGCATCAAAGCTAAGGCTGTAATTTACAGCACCATAATAGAATAACACAAATCCCCTGCGATTGCAAGGGATTTGTTGCTGTTTTTTAAAATTTTTAACATGAAAATGTTTTCCTATTTTTTCTTTCTAAAACTAGGGATTTTCTTCTATAATAGGTTAAGTCCTCTTGACATCAGATTTATCTTCTGATTGGTCCACTAGAATGTCCGCCCTTGACTCAGTTTCTTTATAGTATATCAGATACTGCTCCCGTCTCATCTGATGGCTAGCCAATATAAAGGATGCATCACGATTTCTCATAGTCGTATCTCGAGCTAGGCGCCGCTTTAATTCGGTCTCTTCATCCGTGTAAAAACAGATGGTTTTGTCAAAGAGTTCTTTGGGTAAAAAGCCCACAGACATCCCTTCGACAATCAGAATTGGTTTTGCTCCAGACAAGACCTCACTATCCTTCCAAGGTTCTTCAATTGTTAAGATATCCATACCTGCTTGTAAGGCCAGGATATCTCGCTCCAAACTCGCCAGTTCATGCGCCACTGGCAGACAGGCTGTCACCTTTTGATTCGGCGCGTCCTTTGGTACTACCAGATGGCGTCCAGAGGTGATATAAGAATCTGTTTCTAGCAAATTTACTGTAGTAGAATCTAAAGCTTGGTACAATTCCTCTGCAAAGGTTGATTTACCTGAAGCTCCATGACCGTATATTCCCAGTGTTTTGACTTTTCCAGCTTCTATCTCTGAAACCAGTTGTTTTATCAGGTCTTTTTTCTTCATTCTCTCTTCACCTGTTCATAACTTTCTTTTCCGTCATTAAGCTTGTCCCAAATCACTACTTGCCCACTTTCGAGCGATTTTTGCACATCGATGATGCGTTGATTGGAAGAACCTCGAAACTGGAGCATGAGATTTCTCTTAGTTCGGTCATACCGTCCATCGACAAGGATGTCAATTAGTGATAAGAGTTCCAGTTTATCTGGAGTTTCCAACATCATTTCTTCCCAAGTGTAGCCCGTCCAGGACCAGATGTCTTTTTCTGGCAATTCCTTTCGGATGCGTTTAACGAGAGGTAAGAGAATGCCCGTATTGAGGAAAGGCTCCCCTCCCAGCAAGGTCAATCCTTGAACATAAGGTTGAGCGAGATCTTCCATGATCTGTTTTTCTAATTCTGCTGTATAAGGAATTCCGGCATTGAAGGACCAGGTCGCTACATTATAACACCCCTCGCAGTGAAACATGCAACCTGCTACATAGAGAGAGTTGCGCACGCCTTCTCCGTCCACAAAGTTAAAGGCCTTGTAGTCAATGATACGGCCTTGACTGAGCTCCTCACTTTTCCATTCTTGTGGTTTTGGATTATTCATTCGCTACCTCTATCCAATAACGCTCGACTCCATTACGAACATCCTCAAGGAGCCCACCATTTGCTAAAATGACTGCTCTGCTAGCAGGATTATTCACGCTACAGGTCACAAGAGTTCTCTTGATGTTCTTTTCCTTAGCAACTTGCAAGCCCTGACGGAGAGTTTCCTTAGCATAACCCTTGCCTCTTTCTGATGGACGAATGGAGTAGCCAATGTGGCCAGCATAATTCAGCAACCCCTCATTCAGTCTCAATCGCAGATTCAAAAATCCTAGAGCACGACCTACATCATCAAATGATACAAATTGAATAGAAGGAACACGATTTTCAGGCAAGTTTATTCCCATCTCTTTATCCTGATTACTATTCAACCATTCCTCATAAGAAAAATTTTCTGTATCCCAGAAACCACCGTCGTGAGGTGACTGGGACCGTTCAAACTCTGCCATCATCTCTAAAACTGTTTCTTTATCTGCCAATCTTGGTCTGCGTAATCCCATCCTTACCTCCCACTAAGAGAAAAGCGAGAGTTGACTCTCACTTTTATTTTTTCTTGTTCTTGTTTAAAAATTGTTCTCTGAGGTTGAGCAAACGTTCTTTCTTATCAGCTCCACCTTTAGAGTGTTTCTCGTGATAACGGGTCACTTGTGCGCGCCCCTTATCGTCTAATTGATATTTTCCCATCTCATTTCTTTCTAATTGGTTACTTGATGACCAGCTATTTTAATCGTTGAGCCATTCATGTGTTTGACACGCGCTGCGATTTCCTTGTGACGTCCATTGACCATAGGTCTCGCTTGAGGATTGCCTAAATAGCCACACGTCCGTTTAACAACGTCTACTGTTTTAGGGTCACTATTGCCACAGTTAGGACAAGCAAAGCCCCTCTCAGTTGGTTCAAAATCCCCTTCAAAATCACACTTGTAGCAACGGTCAATTGGTGTATTGGTCCCTAGATAGCCGACACGGTCATAGGCATAGTCCCAGACAGCTTCCAAGGCCTTTGGATTTTGCTGAAGGACTGGATACTCACAGTAATGGATGAAACCTCCCGACGCACCTGCTTCTGGATAGACTTTCTCAAAGTCTAATTTTTCAAACGGTGTTGGATTTTTACGAACATCGTAGTGGAAAGAGTTGGTATAGTATTCCTTATCTGTAATATCAGGAATAGAACCAAACTTCTCTGTATCTAGTCGGCAGAAACGGTCTGTCAAACTTTCAGATGGTGTTGAGTAGATAGAGAAATGGTAGCCATATTGGTCAGACCACTCTTCTACACGGCGTTTCATATCTCTAATAATGTCTAGCGTAAATTCCTTAGCATCTGGATTGCTTTCCCAACTATTTCCAAAGAAGACAGTAGCCACTTCGTACAAACCGATGTAACCCAGCGAAACAGTTGCGCGACGATTCTTAAAGAGCTGGTCAACGCTTTCTTCTTTACCTAGACGATGACCAAAAGCACCGTATTGATAAAGGATAGGAGCATTGGCTGGTGTTGCTTCCTTGGTTCGTTCGACACGATAAACCAGAGCATCTTCAGCGATATTCATCCGCTCATTGAAGATTTCCCAGAACTTGGTCATATCACCTTCAGACTCGAGAGCAATACGAGGCAGGTTAACCGTCACAACGCCCAGATTCATGCGACCTGAATTGACCTCGACACCATTTTCATCCTTCCATCCTTGAAGAAACGAACGGCAACCCATAGGCACCTTAAAAGAACCTGTCAAGTCAACAATCTTATCGTAAGACAAGACGTCTGGGTACATCCGCTTGGTTGCACACTCAAGAGCCAACTGCTTAATGTTGTAGTTGGGAGTCCCTTCTTCCAAGTTAAGGCCTCTTTTAAGCGTAAAGATGAGCTTAGGGAAGATAGCTGTACGATGCTCCGAACCAAGACCCTTTATCCGAATACTCAAAATAGCTTTTTGAATTTCCCGCTCAAAACGATTAGTTCCTAGACCAAAACCTAGCGAAGTGAAAGGTGTTTGCCCATTTGAAGTGAAGAGGGTGTTTATTTCATACTCAAGAGATTGCATAGCATCATAAATGTCCTTTTGCGTTTTCTTCCAGGCGTAATCTTCCCGTTTTTCAGGCAAAACCCATTCTTCCGCATCCTTAAGGTGTTTTTGATAATTCTTCTCTGCATAAGGCGCCAAGACTTCATCGATACGGTCAGCTGAACAACCTCCGTACTGGCTAGAAGCAACGTTGGCGATGATTTGGGAAATCTGAGCTGTCGCAGTCTGGATAGACTTGGGACTTTCTACCTCTGCATTTCCAATCTTAAAACCATTTTCCAACATACCCTTGAAATCAATCAAACAGCAATTGGTCATAGGTGTATAGGGACTGTAGTCCAAATCGTGATAGTGGATATCCCCTTTTTGGTGAGCATTGGCTACGTGCTTAGGGAGCATTTGCAGTCCGATTGATTTCCCAACAATCCCTGCTGTCAAATCACGCTGGGTATTAAAGACATCGCTGTCTTTATTAGCATTTTCATTGACAACTGCCTGGTCTTTGTTGAGAAGTTTATGGATGCTAAAGTTGATATCTGTCGCTTTTGAGCGCTCAAAATCCCTCTGTGTCCGATAAGTGATATACTCCTCAGCTAGCGCATATTCTTTGGCTTCAAGGAGTTCATGTTCTACGATATTTTGAATTTCGTAAATCTTAACCCCCTGTGGAAAGCGACTATGAATTTCTGTGACAATTCGCTCAGTCAGAGCATTGAGGCGTTTTTCGACCAAGGGTGTCACATCCATAACCTTGTCAGCCGCCTTGTGGAGAGCCTTGTCAATCTTGTCCACATCAAATACAACACGTCTCCCATCTCGTTTCTCAACGAAGAGGGTTGGTAGGGTTATAATTTTTTCTTCTAGTGCAATCATATACATGCTCGTTTCTAAAATGTTCTTTCTAAAAAGTATTATACCACTCTAAAAAGAAAAATCAATATCTTGTGTTAAAAATCATAAAATTTTTAAAAATACACAAGATATTGATTTGGTTATTTGATTTTATAGACTTTAAACTCTGAGTAATCAGTCTTTACTTGTTGGTAATTTTCTTTTAAGAGTGTCTCCGCCTCAGACCAGAGAGCCACCTTGTCAGTCACCACAATCATCTTAGGTTGGTTTTCTTTCAAGTCATTGATTAAACTAGTTTTATTCTCTTCTGTACTCGTGTAAAGAAGAGGTGATGGGAACATGGATCCAGCCAAACGCTGGCTTTCTTTATACATTTGAACATGTGAATCCCAAATATAGATTTGGTCACCATCACTCGTCTCTTGTTTGACTCTATCTACCACTTGATGTTGTTCTCTATAAGAAGCTGGATGCAAGACAAAACGAGCAACAAAAGGAATAGCAATCAGATAAACCACCACTAGTATCGGTAGGTAGAGATTCCCCTTCATGAATTTTTTCCATAAAGTAGGAACTTCTTCTCTTCTACTACGGCGAGCTCCCCTAGCTGAATGTTTCCCACGAATACTGGTCATCAAAAGAAGGAGTAAAAATGGAATGATTAGAATCAAACGCGAACCGTGAAGAGGTTCTTGAGAAAAAAGCAACAAGGCTAGTACAAATAAGAAAGTAAAACTAGCTGGTACTGAAATAACATATAATCTTGATGCCTTTGATTGGAACAATCCTAGAAAAACAAGGAAGAGAGCTCCTAAACCAAAGGTCAACAAACCATAGAATACAACATTATCCATTAGTTGAGGATTCGTAAAGACCTGAAGGGAATCAATCGGATATAAAAGACTCCCTAGAGCTTCTCCAAAACCACCTGAAGCAAGGACATAGTAGCCTACTGGGTAAAAGATGAGAGAAAAACCAAGTGCCGCTGCAAAAAACTGATAAACTCCATGGACAAAACGACCATGCCCAACATTAAAGACAAATAAACCAATCGTTACTACTGCAGTAAAGAGAAGACTTGTAAGAGGCTCTATGAAAAATGATAGACCCAAAAAGATCCCCAGACGTAAAAATCCCTTGTCATGGTTAGGATTTGATAGATAAGCTGCTATGAATGAAAATCCTGCAAACAGGAATGGCAGAGCTAAAATCGTAGCATAGCCTCCTCCAAAACCGAGACCAGATACCAAAATATAAAATATGGTTAGGAGTTGTTTGGCTTGTTCCCTTTGTCCCGTCAAATACTCTGTCGAAGAAAAGAGGAAATAACCTCCTCCTAAGAGAGCCAACCATTCTACCAAGGCAAAAAGGATGCCTCCTTGGGTAATATAAAGTAGCAAGTAATAAAGAAGACCGTGACTAGCATAATAGCTACTGTAGAGCTGTCCTCCCTGATGCCAAGCCCACCCTATATACAAATCCTGAGCCTGAGAGGGACTTACCATATCTAAAAGTAAAGGTATCACCACAGAAAGAACCGTTGCAATCGTACTTCCAATTATGAGTCTGAAAAACGGGAAAGCTACCTGTTCTTCTTTTTCTACATGAGATTCAAGGTTCCTATCCAATCTATTTTCAATGTCATTACTCTGTATCGTTTCGGATACTTCTTCGATTCTGCCATATACAGCCATGTCGTTTCTCCTATTCAATTTATCTGTCTTAGTATATCAAAAAGACCTAAAATTGTCAGCTTGCGATGGCTGTTTGAGTGATTTTTTGCATAGTTTCACAAAGGTTTCAATTTCCTGAAATCGGTGTAAATGCGTCTGTTCAAATGTCGTAATATAGTTCAATTCCTTCTGAGTCAGCATCGTTCCTCCTACATCTTTTTATTCGTAAAAGGCAAGAAAAATAGGACTGGTTTGTGTCCTAAGTCCTAGATTTCTTATAAGATAGGGGCGAATAACTGGGCAATTTCCTTAATCAATTTTTGATACCAGCTATTTTTTATCGTATGAGGGAAAATTTCTTGAGATACTGAAAAAATCGCCTGAAAATCTTTTTGAATCTCTGTGATTGATGCCGTTTTATATAGCAAAACTGCATCTTCATAGTGATGAAGCAAACTTCTATAATCTAAATTAATGGTTCCAACTGCAGCAAAGTCCTTATCCACTAAGATTTGTTTACTGTGTATGAAGCCTGGACTATACTCAAAAATCCTTACTCCTGCTGATAAAAGATCTGGATAGGCTCCTCTTGTGATGAGTTGAATTAATTTTTTATCCGGAATGAAAGGTGTTACAATGCGGACATCGACACCCCTCATGGCCGCATTTTTAATACTCTCTGTTAAGTCATAGTCAATAATCAAATAGGGCGTTGTGATATAGACTGAATCAGTAGCCTGATTAATCAAACTTTGATAAACTTTTTTCCCTACCTGGGTACGGAAGATGGGCTTGGGTCCACTACCGTAAGGAATGCAGAGCCCTTGGCCAGAACAAGGCTGATTTTCCAAGTGATACTGGTCAAAATCGCTGATTTCCCCACGATTGATGTACCAAGTCATTAAAAAGAGACGGGTTAGAGCCTTGACACCAGGACCATCTAAGCGAATCCCACTGTCCTTCCAATAACCAAAGCGTTCTACATGATTGATGTACTCATCGGCTAAGTTAATCCCTCCTGTATAGGCTACCTGACCATCTATGACAAGGATTTTACGATGGTCCCGATTGTTGTAAGCCACCGTCAAACGAGGAATCACCTTGTTAAACTTATGGGCTTCAATTCCTCGACTACGAAGCTGAATGGTATAGTCGCCAGGTAAAGTCGCCATACAGCCTATATCATCATAGAGCATCTTGACCTCTACACCCTGAGCTGCCTTTTGCTCTAGTATATCTAGTATGCTATTCCACATCAGACCTTCTTCGACAATATAATACTCTAGAAAGATAAACTTTTCAGCTTTCTTGAGGTCTTCCAGCATATGTTGCCACATGCTTTCACCTGAAGGAAAGAATTGTGAATCGGTTCGATCATAGACATCGGCATTGCTATCCATACTTAGCAAAGATTTGATAACTCCGTAAGCCGCCTTATCATCTTCCTTCAATTTCTGGCGCAGAGCTTTACTGTTATCCTCCCGAAAATGCATAGAACCAAGTTTGTCCAACTGCTTGATTTCTTTTTTGGATAATCGTCTTTCACCAAACATCAGATAGAGCAAGGGGCCAATGACAGGAACAAAAGTCACCACTAACCACATCACTTTACTATCAGGTGTCATTGAACGATTGACAATTGCGACAATAGTCGCCATACTCATAAAAATTAAGACAATTACCCATAGAATAGGGGCCATGCGCCCTAAATAGAGAAAGAGACCAAAAACAAGACACAGTTCAAGTAGCATAATCGAAAGACTAAAGCCATACTTGGACATCAATAATTGAAATTTTCTATATTTCATATCCCCTCCTTGATATTTTGATACTCAATGAAAAGCAAAGAGCAAACTAGGAAGCTAGTCGCAGGTTGCTCAAAACACTGTTTTGAGGTTGCAGATGGAAGCTGACGTTGTTTGAAGAGATTTTCGAAGAGTATGAATGCTAAAAACAGGTAATTAATACTAGTATAACGCAGGTATTCGGTAGAAGGCAAGTATTTATAATGATTTTTCTGAGTAAAAGCAAAAGAGACTGACAAAACCAGTCTCCTTCTAGTCTATTTTGATAAAACAATGCGATCAGACGCTTCTCTATCCATATCGTCGATAATCATCTGATTTCCATTGATTGCATAAATCTTGACATCATCACCAATAATCATGCGTTGATTAGCGGCATCGAAACTAACCTGCTTGATTTCTTGTTCCCCATCAGTTTCTACCTGTGTCCAGGTACCAGTTGTTCCAGTTACCACTAAAGTGATACGGTCTCCTTCGTCCTGACCAGTATAAGTTCCATCAATATTGGTTGGTTGAGCCTCAGGCGTATTTTGTGAAGAGCTGGTCGCTGCCTGGTTGCTATTTTCTGTAGAAGATGAAGCAGCAGGTTGTGATTGCTGAGTTTGTTGTGTTTGCGATTGAGTTGCTGGTTGTTGAACTTGTTGAGCTCTTTGTGAACAAGCTACTAAGAGACTAAGACTTGCTAGAGAAGCAAGAGAAAGTGTGAATGCTTTTAATTTCATGATGAATTTCCTTTCTGCTACCAATTTACAGAAGTTTTTCCTTCTAACTAGTAGTTTCCCTAGTATAACAAGTTCAAAAAAGGAGGTCAATTTATCTGCTCATGCCCTAGTAGATAGCTCCGTACTTCTGAGATAAAATAGAGAGACCCTGTAATGAATAACAAGTCTTGAGTATCTGCTCTTTCTTCAAAATCGCTAATAAATTCTCGGTAAGAAGGAACTATATCGTAACCTGTTACATCTGTTTCATCCAAAGAACCTTGATAGTCAAAACCTGTCACCTTGAGTTCCACCTGAGGCAATTTTTCAGTCAGATAAGCCAACATCCCTTGATAATCCTTCCTTTTCAAGGCTCCAAATAGGATTTGAGGACGATATCCTTCCTGCTCTTTTTCTTTAATAAATTCAACCAAGCGAGTCAAGGCAGGGAGGTTATGAGCACCGTCCAAGTAAATTTGAGGACGAATACGCTCCAAACGCCCAGCCCAATGGGTCTTCTCCAAAGCCTGTCTTACAACCCGTTCATCAACAACTTCCTTTCCTTCCCTCATAAAGAGAAGAAACGTTTGCAACGCCAAGGCCGCATTTTCCTGCTGATAAGCTCCTTCTAAACCTATTTTCAACTGTGAAAGGTTAGCCAAAGAGCTTGAAAAATCCCCATTCAGCATTGAAAAATCCTGACCTGCCTGATAAAGGTCAACAGCTAAAGAGGCTGCTTTTTTCTGACAAACAAGCCTAGCTTCTGAAGACAACTTAGCAATCACTGCCTTTTTACCAGTCTTAAAAATACCAGCTTTCTGCTCTGCAATTTCTGCTATACTGTCACCCAGAGTCTCCTGATGGTCAAGTCCGATGGAGGTGATGACAGCAATCTCTCCAGTTACCACATTGGTTGTGTCAAGTAAGCCACCAATTCCCACTTCTAATAAAACCAAATCCACCTCTTGCTCTCTAAAATAAAGAAAAGCAATCAAGGTCAGCAATTCAAAAAAGGACAACTGATCATGAGTTTGCAGGAGCGTTTTCTCCATCTCCTTGACCTTATTAGCCAAACGGATGAAGTCTGCATCAGCTATTGGTTGCCCGTTAATGCAGATTCGGTCATTGATGGAGACGATATGAGGAGAGGTAAAAGTCGCAACTCTTTTGCCATGCCCCATAAATAATTCCCTCATAAAAGCAATGGTAGAACCTTTTCCATTAGTTCCTGTTACGTGGATAATAGGATAAGACTTCTCGGGATTCCCCAACAAATCCACCGCTTGTTGCATTCGGCCCAAGCCTGATCGAAAATTCAAACCAATCCGACTATGGAGCCATTCTTCTACTTCAAACATATACATCTCCTTAATTACAGGTTCAATCAACTGTCTCAATAAAGTCTCATAACTAACAAAAACGAGGCCAGGATTTTCGTCCCAACCTCTTACCTGGTTAGCTAATAACTAGCTCCTATGAATGTTAACCTGAGGTAAAACATCTACTGGATGTTCCAACTCTTCTAATTTTCAGGAGTTGGGGTAAAAACATCCACAAGACTTACCAGTTCTCTCTTATTTTAAGGAACTGGGCTAAAAACATCCACTGGATGTGCCTGCGTTTCTAATTTCTAGCGCAGGGCTAAACGCGTCCCCCGGACGTTTTTACTCCTCCATAAAACTGTTGAAGACTTCTTCAATCATGTTCCATTCGTCTTCTGAGTCTTCTGGGATTGGTTGCAATTCGCCTTCTGTTCCATCTTCGTTTTCGATGAATGAGTAAGCTTGGATTTCAACTTGTCCGTCTTCGTCTTCTTCTGCGTTAACTGGTACTAGGAGAACATAGTTTTTACCAAATTCTTCTTTCCCGTCAATCGTCAAAAGGATTTCAAACAAGGTTTCGTTTCCTTGCTCATCTACTAGTGTGATTAGTTCACGTTCTTCGTGGTCGTGGTTATGATCGTGTGACATAGCCTCTCCTTTGTATTAAAATTTTCTATCTAAATAATTTTGTAAAATCAGCTGAGCTGCTAACTTATCAATGACTTTCTTGCGCTTGTTACGGCTAATATCTGCTTGCTCGATCAACATGCGCTCTGCGGCAACTGTTGTCAAGCGTTCATCTTGATAGTCTACTGGTAAACCAAAAAGCTCTTCTAACTTTGCTCCGTAGGCTTGACTAGCTTCCACGCGCGGTCCGCTTGTATTGTTCATGTTTTTAGGCAAGCCCACTACAAATCGTTCCACCTTGTAAGTATCAACCAACTCTTTAACGCGATCAAAACCAAATTGACCTTGCTCCTCATTGATTTGGATGATTTCAAGCCCTTGAGCTGTAAAACCGAGCGGATCACTGATGGCCACCCCTACCGTTTTTGAACCGACGTCCAATCCCATAATTCTCATAGGTTATAGATCGACTCCTTGTCCTTTAAGGTAGTAGCGGACCAATTCCTCAACGATTTCATCACGCTCATACTTACGGATTTGATTTCGTGCATTATTATAACGAGGAACGTAGGCAGGGTCTCCACTCAATACGTAACCTACGATTTGGTTAATTGGGTTGTAGCCCTTATCGTTCAACGAAGCATAAACATCAGTCAAAGTTTCGCTAATTTCTTTTTTATTGGAATCGTCCAATTTAAAACGTACTGTTTCTTCAGTAAATCCCATTCTAACACCCTCTTTCCTTAGAATAGTACCATTATAGCATAATTCCTTACGTTCTACAATTCAAGCAGTCTATTTATTTGGATTTTCTATTGTTCTGTCGCGCCATTTGCCAATCTGTCTGAAATATATTTGCTTGGTTCATTCTTCAAGAGATTTTCTAAACCAATGTTCTTCAAATATTCTAACTGAGAAGCCTTCTTGACATCCAAAACTTGAAAATCAAAACTAGTCGTTGTTTGAAGTTCGGTTGCACTCAATAGTTTAGTTTCAAGCTTAAATCCTGCTAATTTACGAGCTTCTATGATAGCCTCATCCTTCTCCTCTGCCTCGAGAAGAGCTTTTTGAGTTTCTTCCACTCCATGTTGGTCAATATAGGTCTTCAACTCATCAGAGACTGGACGCCTTTGTTGAATCGTTAAGCTCAAAAAAGTCTTGTCTTTATAAGTAATGATTTGGGTTTGCTGGCTACCATCATCTGACTTTGGCAAGAGCAAAGTCTTGGTTACAACTGTATTCTTCTCAGCATTTTCAATAACTGGCAATGCTGACTGAAGCGTATCCTTTTCTGTTTTTGTAGCTGTTCCAGTTTCTTTTTTCTGTCCGCAACCAACTAGGACAAAAAGGAAAGCTAGACTAACAAGAACTATTTTTTTCATTTCTTTCTTCTTTCTTTTTGAAATTAAAATAGAATAAGACTGGGAGTTGCTCCCAGCCTTGATGTTTATAGAGCTGCACGCAAACGTGCTTCTGCATTTTCTACATTACGGACAGAGCGTGGTAGGAAGGCACGAATATCGTCTTCCTTATAGCCAACTTGCAGGCGTTTTTCATCTACAAGGATTGGGCTCTTTAAAATTCTCGGTGTTTCCATAATCAGATTGAGAACTTCGTTGACACTCAAATCTTCAATATCCACTCCAAGGGCTTTGGCATAGCGATTTTTAGAGGAAACGATGCTGGCTATTCCGTTATCTGTTTTGGTTAGAATATCCAGTAATTCTTCTCTCGTAATTCCTTCTTTACCAAGGTTTTGTTCTTTATAACTTAACTGGTGGGCATTGAGCCAGGTTTTTGCTTTTTTACAGCTAGTACAACTTGAGACTGTATAAATTTTAATCATGTACCTACCCCTTTCGCTACATGTTACTATCAGTTTAGTCTATTATACCATAAAAAACATCCGACTTGCGACCTATTTTTAAATTTTTTTAACTTTTTTCGTCATTTTCGTACTTTTTTCTTGACAAAATGAAATTTACAGCCATTCTTGATATTTCTTGATATAGATTTTTTTCACAATTGTCACGCTAATCATATACAAAATAATGATGAAAAGTAAAAAGATGAAATAAATCGGTTTTAAAGGAGTTAGATGAAGTAGGATTGCGAGTGGACTGTAGGGAAGGAAGGTCACAAAGGCTGCAGCCAATAAGGTTGTCACAAGGACTAGCCAAGCCGGACGACTTTGTAAAAAGGGAATTTTGGCTGAACGCAGCATATGGATAACCATGGTCTGTGACCACATGGACTCGATAAACCAACCTGTCTGAAACAAGACAATAAATCCTACGGCAGACTCCGCTCCATGGACATAGGCTTGACCTATCGTCATGGGCACAATGATAAAATAAAGCAAAATAAAGGTCAAAATATCAAAGGCAGAAGAGATAGGTCCCATCCAAATCATGAAACGTGTGATGGACTTAGCTTCCCAGGTATGCGGATTTCTCAAAAAATCTTTATCCACCTTGTCAAAAGGCAAGGCAATACAAGACAAATCATAGACTAGATTTAGAATAATCAAATGGACTGGTGCCATTGGTAAAAATGGTAAAAAGATTCCAGAGACTAATAGGGATAAGATATTCCCAAAATTAGAACTCACTGTCATTTTGATATATTTGGTCATATTGGCATAGACCTTACGACCTTCAACAAGTCCTTTTTCAAGCACCATGAGATCCTTATCAAGTAGGATAACATCAGCTGTTTCTTTGGCAATATCTACTGCTGTATCAACAGAAATCCCCACATCTGCAACTTTCATAGAAGGAGCATCATTGATCCCATCTCCCATATAGCCGACAGCATGACCATTAGCCTTAAATTGCAAAATAATCCTCGCTTTTTGGTCAGGTGAAAGTTTGGCGAAGACGGTTACCTCCTCTACGGCTTGGGCCAATTCTTGATCACTCATCTGATCAATTTCAAATCCTAACAGCATCTGATTGATATCCAAACCAACCTTTTCACAGACTGCTTGGGTAACTTTTTCGTTGTCTCCCGTCAAAATCTTTGTTTGAACCCCATGTTCTAACAGAGCCTTAATTGCTGGTGCTGCAGATGGTTTAGGAGGGTCTAGGAAGGCTAAATAACCAGTTAGAATCATATCCCCTTCGTCATCAACTGTATAGGCATGGCCTTCCCTCAAACCTGACTTATAGGCTACTCCCAAGACACGCAAACCTTGTTGATTTAGTTGTCTGACTTCCTCTAAAATCTCTTCTCTAATAGCATCTGTCAAGGGAGTAATCACTCCTTGGTATTCCGCATGACTGGAAATCGTCAACATTTCCTCTAGGGCACCCTTGGTTACCAAACTAACAATTTCGTGTTCATCCTTAACGATAACACTCATCCGTCTACGTTCAAAATCGAAGGGAAGCTCATCTATTTTTTGAAAAGTTTGAGCCAGATTTTGGAGGATACCGTGTTCTTTTGCTTCCTTTTCAGTCCGTTTGATGATGGCTCTGTCCATCAAATTTTTCAAGCCCGTTTGAAAATAAGAATTGAGATAAACTCGTCTCAAGACGGTCAAATCCAAATCTCCATGTATATCCAAAGGATATTCAAGAACAATTTCGTCTTGGGTTAGAGTTCCTGTCTTATCTGTACACAAAATATCAATCGCCCCTAAGTCCTGTATGGCATTGAGTTTCTTGATAACCACTTTTTCCTTGGCCATAATGATGGAGCCTTTTGCTAGACTGGCCGTGATAATCATAGGAAGCAT
Organism: bacterium; assembly: GCA_905221155.1. Classification (GTDB taxonomy): domain Bacteria; phylum Bacillota; class Bacilli; order Lactobacillales; family Streptococcaceae; genus Streptococcus. Next base: position 248,883 of record CAJNCB010000002.1, read on the forward strand.
CTCAGGTGTAAGCCCAACACCAACACTCAAAGCAAATACGCCAGCTTCTAACCAATCTCCATCTGTCAAGCCATTAGAAAGAAACACGATGGGAACCATGACCAACATCAAACGAATCAAGAGCCAAGAAATACTATTCATCTCCCGTTCAAACGAAGTAGGCTCGTCATAGGTGTTCAAAGTCTGCTCAATGGCTCCCATCATGGTATCATCACCAACTGCTAAAACCACGGCCTTGGCACTACCAGATAAGACATTGGTTCCCATAAAGACGAGCGCTTCTGCTTCTAGCAGACTATCAGATTGTTGAACTGTTGCCTTGGTCAAGGCCAATTTTTCAACCGAATCACTTTCACCTGTCAAGCCCGACTGTTGTACAAAGAAATCACGCGACTCAAATAAAAGAAGATCTGCTGGAATCATGTCTCCAGCGCTTAATTTAACCACGTCACCCACTACCAAATCATTGATAGGTACTTCTTGGATTTCTCCTTGACGAATGACAGTCGCTGTGTTGACAATCATTTTTGATAGATTGGTCGCAGCCTTATCACTACGGAGTTCTTGGACAAAGCGTATGCCACCAGAAATGAGGACTAGGACAACGATGATAATAGAAGTCGTCGGATCCTCTTGACCTGGTTTTGCCAACCAGACATTGGTCACCAAGGAAATCACGGCGATGACCAGCAAGATGATCGTAAAAGGATTGATAATGGATTCGTAAATCTTTTTGAGGATACTGTCTTCTTGACCCTTTGTGATGATATTTTCGCCATATAGGTCACGATTTTTCTCCACCTGCTCCCCAGTCAAGCCTGTTAGACTTGTCTTATAAAAAGATAGAGTTTCGTTTAAAGATGTATGAATAGCTGTTGCTAATCTTTCTTTTGTAGTTTTCATTGGTTTCTCCTATCTGTATGAATGATGTGTTTCATACACAGAGACCAATCACTTTATAAGGGCAGAACGACACAAATCAGCGATTGGCTGTGTATGTGCGGTTCCGGATAATCGTCAATTTGCATCGTCTATCTCCTTTCTTTGATTTAAACAGTAGAAAATCCCACCATAAAATGGCAGGATTAAAAAACTAATTATCTGTTTTTCGTTCAAGCTTTAACTCCATAGGGCAATGTAATGAGCTTAGTCTTGGCCTTCGCGACCAGGACTGTTGACCAACGAGTAGTGTCTCCACTGCTTTGCGGTAGTCATCCGTATCCCTATGGTAGCCTCACCTACCGTTTTCGTTTTTCAGTATAAACCTTTAAAATTTAAAAGTCAATCATTTGAGTTGTTTAACTCTTAGATAACTATCAACTCTTTTGGAGCTAAGGTCAACAATTCACAACCTGTTTCTGTAATCAGGATATCATCCTCGATACGAACGCCATATTTGCCTTCGATGTAGATACCTGGTTCATCGGTCAAGGCCATACCTGACTTAATAGTTTCTGTAGAAGTTTGGCTAAAGTAAGGCTCTTCATGGATATCCAGTCCAATACCGTGTCCGATACCGTGGGTAAAGTAGTCGCCATAGCCTGCCTCGATGATAATATCACGAGGGATTTTGTCAAAGTCACGGAAACCTAAGCCAGCCTTAGCCTGGTCAATCAAGGCTTGGTTTGCTTTGAGAACCGTATTGTAAATCTCTGCCTGCTCATCGCTGACATGCCCCAGATAGATAGTCCGTGTCATATCACTGACATAGTGGTCATAAAGGCAACCGAAGTCCATGGTAATGGCTTCTCCTAGCTCCACTGGTTTGTGCATAGGATGAGCATGAGGTTTGGAAGAATTGATACCACTCGCTAGGATCGTATCAAAAGACAAGCCAGATGCTCCCAACTCACGCATGCGGAAATCAAGGAAGTTGGCAATCTCAATCTCAGTCTTTCCTGGTTTGATAAAGTCAAGCGCATCGCGGAAAGCTTGGTCTGAGATAGAACAAGCCTTGCGAATAGCTGCAATCTCTGCTTCATCCTTAATCATTCGAAGACCTTCGACAAACTGAGTTTGTGGAAGCAAGTCAATTCCTTCAAAGGTTGCCTGCATACGGTGATAATAAGACACCGAAATCTCATCCTCAAAACCGATGCGAGATAAGCCCATATCCTTAACAATGCCTGCAATGACAGCCAATTCATCACGGTCAGCCACAATATCAAAACCACTGGTTTCTTGCTTGGCTGCAATGATATAGCGAGAGTCTGTCACCAAGACCTGACGGTCACGGCTGATGAAGACTGTTCCATTTGAGCCCCAAAAACCAGTCAAATAATAGACGTTTTTAAGGTTATTGATGATGATGCCATCTAGTTCTTTTTCTTGCATTTTAGCTAGAAATGCTTGTACGCGTTTATTCATGATGTAACTTTCCTTTCAAATACTGTCCTGTGTAGCTGGCTTCGTTGACCGCTACTTCTTCTGGAGTTCCTGTTGCGATGATGGTTCCACCACCGACACCGCCCTCAGGTCCCAAGTCAATAATATGGTCTGCAGTCTTAATAACATCTAGATTGTGCTCGATAACAAGGACTGTATTGCCATCGTCTACAAAGCGAGCCAGTACCTTAAGCAAGCGAGCGATGTCCTCCGTATGAAGCCCTGTCGTCGGCTCATCCAAAATGTAGAAAGATTTTCCTGTCGAGCGTTTGTGGAGTTCACTAGCCAGCTTCATACGCTGAGCTTCTCCTCCAGAAAGGGTAGTAGCTGGTTGCCCTAACGTTACATATCCCAGTCCCACATCCTTGATGGTCTGAAGTTTACGTTGAATTTTCGGAATATGTTGGAAGAATTCCACCGCATCGTTGACAGTCATATCCAAGACCTGCGAGATATTTTTTTCCTTGTAATGAACTTCTAGGGTTTCACTGTTATAGCGGGTCCCGTGGCAAACTTCACAAGCCACATAAACATCTGGCAAGAAGTGCATCTCAATCTTGATAATCCCGTCACCTGAGCAGGCTTCACAACGACCACCCTTGACATTGAAACTGAAACGTCCCTTCTTGTAACCACGAATCTTGGCTTCATTTGTCTGGGCAAATAGGTCACGTATATCGTCAAAAACTCCTGTATAGGTAGCTGGGTTGGACCTAGGTGTTCGTCCAATTGGACTCTGGTCAATATCAATCAAGCGGTCGACATGCTCAATCCCTGTAATGGTTTTGAATTTACCTGGTTTGTCTGAATTGCGGTTGAGCTTTTGGGCAATGGCTTTTTTGAGAATGCTGTTGATGAGGGTCGATTTCCCTGAACCTGACACACCTGTCACTGCGATGAATTTCCCTAGTGGGAAGCGAGCTGTGACATTTTGTAAGTTGTTCTCACGCGCTCCTGTCACTTCGATAAAACGACCATTTCCGGTACGGCGCTCTGCTGGTACTGGAATGGCACGTTTGCCTGACAAGTACTGACCTGTGATAGACTTGCTGTTGCGAGCCACTTGCTTAGGTGTACCTGCTGCAACAATCTCACCACCAAAAACACCGGCACCAGGACCAACGTCAATTAGATAATCCGCCTCGCGCATGGTATCTTCGTCGTGTTCCACTACGATGAGAGTATTGCCCAAGTCACGCATCTTTTTGAGACTGGCAATCAAACGATCATTGTCCCTCTGGTGGAGCCCAATCGATGGCTCATCTAGGATATAGAGGACACCTGAGAGGTTGGAGCCAATCTGAGTTGCCAAGCGAATACGCTGACTCTCTCCACCTGAAAGGGTTCCTGCTGAACGTGACAGAGTCAGATAGTTGAGGCCCACGTTATTAAGGAAGGTCAAGCGGTCCTTGATTTCCTTGAGAATAGGACGAGCAATGATGGCTTCATTTTCAGACAAGGTTAACTGGCTCACCAAGTCCAAGTGGTCAGCGATAGATAGGTCTGAAATTTCTCCGATATGTGGTCCTTGCTCGCCACCCACACGAACAGACAAAGCCTGGTCATTAAGACGATAGCCGTGACAGGTTCCGCAAGTCAGCTCATTCATGTAGAGGCGCATCTGGGTGCGAGTGTAATCGCTGTTTGTCTCGTGATAACGACGCTTGATATTATTGACAACTCCCTCAAAAGGAATGTCAATATCGCGCACGCCACCAAATTCATTCTCATAGTGGAAATGGAATTCCTTGCCATCTGAGCCGTAGAGAATCAAGTTTTTGTCTTCTTCTGACAAGTCCTCAAAAGGCTTATCCATATCCACTCCAAAAGATGTCATAGACTGCTCTAGCATGTTTGGATAGTAGTTGGATGAGATAGGATTCCAAGGAGCCAAGGCTCCCTCACGTAAGGTTTTGCTGGCATCTGGTACTACCAAATCAGTATCCACCTCCAGCTTGATGCCCAAGCCGTCACACTCACTACAAGAACCAAAAGGAGCATTGAATGAGAAGAGACGTGGCTCTAGCTCTGGAACAGTAAAGCCACAAACTGGACAAGCATAATGCTCAGAGAACAACAACTCAGAGTCGTCCATAGTGTCGATAATGACATAACCTTCTGCAATACGAAGGGCAGCCTCAATGGAATCAAAGAGACGACTACGGATACCCTCCTTGATAACAATACGGTCAACCACGACATCAATATTGTGTTGCTTGCTCTTGGACAACTCTGGCACTTCGGTCACATCATAGACTTCCCCATCCACACGGACACGGACATACCCATCTTTCTGAACCTTCTCGATAACACTCTTATGTTGACCTTTTTTCTTGCGGATGACAGGGGCCAAGATCTGCAAGCGCTGGCGTTCAGGTAACTCCAAAACCTTATCAACGATTTGCTCCACCGAAGAAGCCTTGATAGCTCCATGCCCGTTGATACAGTAAGGCGTCCCCACACGCGCATAGAGGAGACGCAGATAGTCATTGATTTCAGTCGTTGTTCCCACCGTCGAGCGAGGATTTTTACTAGTCGTTTTCTGGTCGATGGAAATAGCTGGGCTAAGACCATCAATAGCATCTACATCAGGCTTCTCCATATTTCCCAAAAACTGACGAGCGTAGGCTGACAAACTCTCCACATAGCGACGTTGACCCTCCGCATAGAGGGTATCAAAGGCCAGACTGGATTTTCCTGAGCCTGACAAGCCAGTCACGACAACCAGCTTGTCTCGCGGAATCTCCACATCAATATTTTTTAAATTATGGGCACGCGCCCCATGAATGACAATTTTATCTTGCATTTTTGTTCTTTCTAGTCCATTATTGCTTACCATTATACCAAAAAAAGTGAGATTCTATTACCCAAAAGGCCGATTTTGTAGTATAATAGTACGGTGTGAAAAAATCTGAAAAATGAGAAAGGATAAGGGATATGAAACAAGTTTTTCTCTCTACAACAACTGAATTTAAAGAGATCGATACGCTTGAACCGGGTACTTGGATCAATCTCGTCAATCCGACTCAAAATGAATCACTCGAAATCGCTAACGCCTTCGATATTGATATTGCCGACCTCCGAGCACCGCTCGATGCGGAAGAAATGTCTCGTATTACGATTGAAGACGAGTACACCCTGATTATCGTAGACGTGCCGGTCACAGAGGAAAGAAATAACCGCACCTACTACGTAACCATCCCGCTTGGTATTATCATCACAGAGGAAACCATTATCACTACGTGTTTGGAACCTCTACCAGTCCTCGATGTCTTTATCAACCGTCGATTGCGTAATTTCTATACCTTCATGCGTTCGCGTTTTATCTTCCAGATTCTCTATCGCAATGCAGAACTTTACCTAACAGCCCTTCGTTCAATCGACCGTAAGAGTGAACAAATCGAAAGTCAACTGCATCAATCAACTCGTAATGAAGAATTGATTGAGCTCATGGAATTGGAAAAAACCATCGTCTATTTCAAGGCCTCCCTCAAAACAAATGAGCGCGTGATTAAGAAATTGACCAGCTCAACCAGCAATATCAAGAAATACCTTGAGGACGAAGACCTGCTTGAAGATACCCTGATTGAAACCCAACAGGCCATCGAGATGGCAGACATTTATGGAAACGTCTTGCATTCTATGACAGAAACCTTCGCCTCTATCATTTCTAACAACCAGAACAACATCATGAAAACCTTGGCCCTTGTGACCATCGTCATGTCCATCCCAACCATGGTCTTTTCTGCCTACGGGATGAACTTTAAGGATAATGAAATCCCCCTAAACGGCGAGCCAAATGCTTTTTGGTTAATCGTCTTTATCGCCTTTGCTATGAGTGTCTCGCTCACTCTCTATCTCATCCATAAAAAATGGTTCTAAGAGGAGTTCCTATGTCTCAGATTGATCTACAAAAATTAACTAAGAAAAACCAAGAGTTTGTCCACATCGCTACCCAACAATTCATCAAAGATGGAAAAACAGACGCTGAAATCAAGGCTATTTTTGAGGAAGTCATTCCCAAAATCCTTGAAGAGCAAGCCAAGGGTACGACTGCTCGTTCCCTCTATGGCGCACCGACCCACTGGGCTCATAGTTTCACTATCAAGGAACAATATGAAAAAGAGCATCCGAAAGAAAATGATGATCCAAAACTGATGATTATGGACTCAGCTCTTTTCATCACTAGCCTCTTTGCCCTCGTCAGCGCCCTCACAACTTTCTTTGCGGCAGATCAAGCTTTCGGCTATGGATTCGTCACTCTCCTATTAGTTGGACTGGTTGGTGGATTTGCCTTCTACTTGATGTACTACTTCGTTTACCAATATTATGGACCAGATATGGATCGCAGTCAACGCCCACCTTTCTGGAAATCTGTACTGGTTATCCTAGCTTCTATGTTCCTTTGGTTGCTTGTCTTCTTTGCAACAAGCTTCCTACCAGCTAGCCTTAACCCAGTACTGGCTCCATTGCCACTAGCTATTATTGGAGCAGCCCTCCTAGCCCTTCGCTTCTATCTAAAGAAACGCTTGAACATCCGCAGCGCAAGTGCAGGACCAACACGCTATTAAGAAGAATGATAAAAGCAACTGCAGGTGCGGTTGCTTTTTCACTTACTTTTTTGATTTTAAAGAATTCTTCTGACATCCTACATAGCTCTATCTAATCTTTTGTGATAAAATAGGCTCAATCTATTTCCAGGAGGATAAAATATGATTTCTACTATTGGTATTGTTAGTTTATCTAGTGGCATTATCGGAGAGGACTTTGTCAAACACGAAGTGGACTTAGGTGTCCAACGTCTCAAGGACTTAGGACTCAATCCTATCTTTTTGCCCCATTCGCTAAATGGATTAGACTTTATCAAGGACCATCCTGAAGCGCGTGCAGAGGATTTGATGCAAGCCTTTTCTGATGATAGCATCGATATGATCCTATGTGCCATCGGTGGAGACGATACCTATCGCCTACTACCTTATCTTTTTGAAAATGACCAACTACAAAAGGTTATCAAACAAAAAATTTTTCTTGGCTTCTCAGATACAACCATGAACCATCTCATGTTGCATAAACTAGGTGTTAAAACTTTTTATGGTCAATCCTTTTTAGCAGACATTTGTGAACTAGATAAAGAAATGCTGACCTATAGCCTTCACTACTTCAAAGAATTGATTGAGACTGGAAGAATCTCAGAAATCCGACCTAGTGACATTTGGTATGAGGAACGAACTGACTTCAGTCCCAAGGCTCTGGGAACAACTCGTGTCAGTCATGCAAATACCGGTTTTGACTTGTTGCAAGGAAATGCCCAGTTCGAGGGAAAAATCCTCGGTGGTTGCCTCGAATCCCTCTACGATATCTTTGACAACTCTCGATACGCAGACAGCACGGAGCTCTGCCAAAAATACAAACTTTTCCCTGACTTGTCAGACTGGGAAGGAAAAATCCTCTTGCTAGAAACAAGCGAAGAAAAGCCTGAGCCAGAATATTTCAAAAAGATGTTGCAGACTTTAAAGGAAACTGGGATATTCGAGGTCATCAGCGGACTCTTGGTCGGGAAACCTATGGATGAAACTTTCTATGACGACTATAAAGACGCACTATTGGATATCATTGACAGCAATATCCCGATTATCTATAATCTAAATGTCGGCCACGCAACTCCAAGAGCAATTGTACCCTTTGGGATCCATGCTCATGTAGATGCACAGGAACAAGTCATTCGCTTTGACTATAACAAAAAATAAATAGTTTCTCTATTTTTGTGCTTTTGTATTGGTTTTCGTTACAATTTGTATCTGAATTTATTGCATTTCGCTAATTTCTATGATATCCTTTTGAAGGAGGTGTATATGACAAAACAAAAAATTAATCGAATCGTAGGTTCTATTGGTGCCTTTATTGGAATTATAGTATTTATTGCCTACATACCTCAAATTATCGCTAATTTACAGGGAAATAAAGCTCAACCATTTCAACCTTTATCAGCTGCTATATCTTGCTTAATCTGGGTTATTTATGGATGGACAAAAGAACCTAAGAAGGATTGGATACTAATCATTCCAAATTCAGCCGGTGTTATTTTAGGTGGAATCACTTTTTTGACTTCACTCTAACAAATCTAATAGTATATATAAAAAGCTGGGAAAAATTTCTCAGCTTTTTTCTATATTCTCAGATATTCTAGTTACCTATACTCACTAATTGCTGCTTTTCCACTCACAATCATTCTCGTGGTCATCAACTAGCCCTGCAGCCTGTAGAAAAGACAAGACAGCAACTGGGCCTGTGAACTTGAAACCTCGTTTTTTGAAATCTTTGGCTAATTTCTCAGACAAAGGTGTTTTAGTTGGGGCTTGGCGGTAATCTGGAACATCATTAACGATCGTTTTCCCCTCAACAAAAGACCAAAGATAGGCATCAAAAGAGCCATATTCTGCCTGTAACCGTAGAAAGGCTCGGGCATTAGCGCGTGTAGCAAAAATCTTGGCTCTATTTCGGATGATGGCTGGATTCTCCAGCAAGGCTTCCAATTCGGTGTCGGTCATTTCTGCAACTACTTGAATTTGATAGCCATGAAAGGCTTCTCGGAAAGCTTGGCGTTTGTTGAGCACCGTTTCCCAAGACAGGCCCGCTTGATAGGTTTCCATACACAATAACTCAAACAATGCTTGATCATCATGGAGGGGATGACCCCACTCCTCATCATGATAGGCAATGTAGAGCGGATTGGTCACCTTGACCCACGAACAACGTTTTGTCATGCTCTGCTCCTATTTGACCAACATTTTAAGGGCAGACTTGATATAGTTCTCTGCTGTATCCGTCGTTCCTTCAAAGAATTTCTTGATTTTCTTGAGTTCGGTCGCCTTGTAGCCCAGAGCCAACATGGCTTCCATGGCTTCTTCCAATTCTTGGTTTTCAGCGCTAGCTTGCACTGCGACCTTGGCAGGAAGGTCATCTCCTGCAACTACTACCTTGCCTTCCAAGTCCAGCACCATCTGCTGGGCTGTTTTCTTACCAATTTTAGGGAACTTAGTCAAGTAGGTGATGTTCTTGGTTTCAATGGCTTGAACCAAGCCAGCATTGTCATCAGCAGCGATAATAGCCAGAGCTGATACAGGACCAATCCCAGATACCGAAATCAGACTGAGAAAGAGCTTTTTCTCGTCTTCTGAGCGAAATCCATAAAGCAGATGAGCGTCCTCACGTACGACCTGATGCACATAAATCTGAGCCTCCTGATTAACCTGACCTGAATAAGCATAGGGATTGGCCACATGCAGGATATAACCTATACCGTTGGTTTCAAGAACAATGTATTTAGCAGTGATTTTGGTAATGATTCCTTTTAAATATTCGTACATAGTTTTCCTTTTAGTTTAGTATTTCCCCAACTCACGTAGACTGGTGTGATTTTCCTGAATGCGTCGGAACATTTTTTCCATATCCGACTTGGTAAAATGCACCAAAACAGGACGTCCGTGAGGACAGTTATAGGGATTGTCACATTGAGAGAGCTGATAGAGGAGCTGTCTAGCCGAATGGTCGTCAATACGATGGTTGGCCTTGATAGACCGTTTGCAGGACATCATAATAGCCAACTCTGCTCGGTATTTCTTGATAGAAACTTCCTTGGTCAAGAGTAGCATATCACACATCTCATAGATGCCTGATTCAATCTCTTCTTCTGCCATCCAAATAGGATGTTCACGTAAGATGAATTGATTTTCCCCGTACTCTGCTAGAAAGACGCCCACTTCCTCCAAATGTGCCATTCTTTCCTTGAGACGAAGGGTGTCATCCGCTGGAAATTCAAAGATATAGGGCACTAGGAGTTGCTGCTGGCTCTGGTCAACATTGCCAATGCTTTCACGATACTCCTCGTACTTGACCCGTTCCTGAGCCGCATGTTGGTCTATGATGTACAGCCCATCTCGCCCTTGGGCAAAGAGATAGGTTCCATGCATTTGTCCGAAAAATTCTAACTCTGGAAAGCTGGATGATTCTTCTCGCTCCAGCTTATCATAGGCCTTATCCAGACTGGCTAAATCTAGCTCTGGGTGATCTAGCTGATCATAATTAGCAGGCTTTCTCTCTGCAAAATGCAGTTTTGCTGGCTTGGTCAGCTGATCCAAGGTTTCCTTGGCAAACAGGGTTAAATCCTTTCCTTCCTCAGTTAATTCAACCTGATAATCAGCCACCTCAGCTTGACTAGGTCTTGTCGGCTCAGTTTTCTCATAGTAGAGCGTATTTTCTTTGAGTGGGAGAATAGTTTGCTCCACCTTCTCACGATTGCGCACAGTCGATTTGGCAAGATTCTCTAAGGCATCAGGAATCAATGTTTGCTCCTTGAGACTGTTTGCAATAGCTTCTGAAATCAGCGTCATTAGTTCTTTTTCCTTAGAAATCCGCACCTCTTGCTTAGTTGGATGCACATTGACATCCGCTAGATAAGGGTCAATATGGATGTGAATGACAGCCAGTGGAAAACGGCCCACCATAAGCTTACTGCCATAGCCGTCTAGAATAGCACGATTGAGTAGGAAATTCTTGATATAACGACCATTGATGAAGAGACTGATATAATTGCGATTGGCCCGAGTTAACTCAGGCAAGGACACAAAGCCAGAAATTTCGAAATCTAGGTCAGAATTCTCAATTTCAATCATCTTCTTGGCACTCGCCAAACCATAAATTCCTGCGATTGCTTGTCGCAATTGACCTGTTCCCGCTGTTCGCGTCATTTCCTTACCATCACTAATCAAACTAAAAGAAATCTCAGGATGGGCCAAGCCCAGACGGTTGACAATATCAATGATATGAGACAACTCTGCTTGCTGGCTCTTCATATACTTGAGACGGGCAGGCGTGTTGAAAAAGAGGTCCTCCACACAAACCTTGGTCCCCACAGGACTAGTTGCCGGGATGACTTCCTCAACTTCTCCCCCACGCGCGACTAGCTTGGTTCCGTGACTTGCGCCCTCAACTGCTGTCAAAAGGGTCAGAACACTAACAGAAGCGATAGAAGGCAAGGCTTCACCACGAAAACCAAGCGTCCGAATTCGAAAGAGGTCTGCTTGATTTTTTATCTTACTGGTCGCATGGCGACGCAAGGCCAATTCCACCTCATCGTGGGCAATTCCATGACCATTATCTGTAATTTGAATTTTCTTGAGACCAGCTTCCTCAATCTCAATGATAATCTGACTAGAGCCCGCGTCAATGGCATTTTCTACCAACTCCTTAACAACGCTAGCAGGACGTTCAATGACCTCCCCAGCTGCAATCTGGTTTGCCAGCACCTCTGGCAATTCAATAATATGAGACATCTTTCAGCCCCTTTCCGTATCTATTTTCCTAGAAATTGATTAGTGCTATTATACCATATTTCAGAAAGGACAGAAAAGCTCCACCACATAGGAACCAAATCCCTCCACATAGACAAAGTCCCTTGCCAGGTGTCGTAAAATAGTGTTTAATAAAGGTGTACAAGAAGTGATCACAATTTTGTATGAAAAACAAGGAGAGAAATTTATGAAAGTAGAACTACAGATTAGTAAGACTTACAAGGAGGAAAAGCTGATTGTCCAAGCACCTCAAGAAACCGATAAAATCCAGAAAGTCATCGAGTTCGCAGAAAATCTGGACCAAAAAGAAACAATCAAAGGAAAGATTGATGATCAGGTCTATCTAGTTGAGATTGGTAAGATACAACGCTTCTATATCGAGAATCGGAAGGTTCTAGCAGAAACAGCTAGTCAGACCTACACCATTGACTTACGACTCTATCAGGTTCTTGAAATCTTACCAACCAATTTTATCCAAATTTCCCAATCAGAACTCATCAATATCAACTCCATCTCTCATCTCAAGCTCACGCCCAACGGTCTGGTTGAAATTTTCTTGAAAAACGAAAGCTTCACCTACTCTTCACGCCGTTATCTAAAAACCATCAAGGAGAAATTAGAACTATGAAAAAACAAATATTTCACGATGCTGCTGCTGGTGTTCTCATCGGCCTCATCCTCTCTATCATCTTTTCACTCATTTATGCACCAAATACATACGCACCGCTAAATCCCTACTCTATCATCGGCCAAGTGATGGCTCAGCATCAGATTCACGATGCCCTGGTCTTGCTCTACTGTACTCTTATCTGGGCGGCTATCGGTATTCTCTTCAACTTTGGAAACCGCTTATTCAGCCGTGACTGGAGCATGCTTCGTGCCACTCTGACTCATTTCTTCCTTATGCTGGCTGGCTTTGTCCCACTAGCAACTCTGGCGGGTTGGTTCCCCTTCCACTGGAATTTCTACCTCCAGCTCATTATCGAGTTTGCGATTGTCTACCTCATCATTTGGGCCATTCTCTATAAAAGAGAAGCTAAAAAAGTTGACCATATCAATCAACTCTTGGAGCATAGAAAGTAAGAGTTCTGATAAAACTGCCTAGGATAAAAAAAGCCAAGCCGAAGCTTAACTTTCCAAATCATACAAATCTGCGATAATCACTGCGACACGTTTGATATCTCCCAGCATACCTCGCATTTCAAAATCAGCCAATACAGGGAAACCAAATCGTTGACTGTATTGCTTGGCTGTCAGGCAGTATTGGTTATTAAAGTTACGATTTCCTGAACCAACCACACCAAAACACTTACTAGCATTATCACCATAGGCGATAAAATCTCCCACTGGCGTTGTCAATATCTCAACATCTCCGTTATCCACGCCATTCCCACCTTCTAGGTAAGTCGGCAAAAAAGCAACATAGGGATGCTCCATTTCATAGAAATCTTGGCCTTCTTTGACCAAATCCTTAATATGAATCTTTTGAACCTTAATTCCCTCGTACTGGGACAAGAGATAGTCTTTCAAGCGTGTCACAAAACTCTCAGTATTGCCACTCAGACTAATATAAACTAAAGAAATTGTCTTCATATTTACCTCCATGATTTTATCTATAATCGAAAAATAACTACCAAGATTGTAACTTGATAGTTATTTTTTGTCAATACTTAGGCAAGATCTTCTGTTTCCTCTTCTTCCGCCAAGGCTTTCTGTTGACGCCACATCTTATAGAAGACAAGGGCTAAGAAAAGAACATTGATGACGATATAGAAAATGCTAACGCCTTGTGAAATAACACTTATCCCTAAACGCATGGTCTCATCGTGAACTAACTGCACAGCGTCTTGTAAACTAACATAGCCATAAATCGAACCAATAATGGCTAGCAAAACATAGCCGACATAAGTATAGTTTGCATATTGCAAATTCTTACGAATAAGGAAAACAATCGCTACTACAACTAAAATAGCAGATAGTACAATCAAGGCCATATTAAAAATAGAATGAGATGATTCTGCTACTCTATAGGTGTAATTGATGTTGTCTTCTAATTGCTGGGCACTAAGTCCCGCAACATGTGACTGTTTAGCACGAAGGACTTCTTTGCTAGGCAAGGGACTCAACATTCCAAACAGAGACATAGCTGAAATAAGAGCAGACAAGATTAGCAAGACCCATAGATAGATTGGTTTCTTTTTCATGATAGAACCTCCTGATATTATTATTGATATTATAGCACCTTTTGTAAAGGAATACAAATATTATAGTGTCGTTTCTACCTGTTTTCGGTAGGCTTTTGGCGATTTTCCGCACAATTTTCGGAAAACTTTATAGAAATATCCAACATTACTGTAACCAACAGCATAACAAATATCTTCGATGCTGTCACTGGTTGAAAGCAAAAGTTGTTGGGCAGCCTTAATACGTTGTTTATTTAGCAATTCAGCAAAGGTCGAATTGGTTTCTCGCTTAATCAACTGCCCCAGATAGACAGGATTGATAAAAAGATCCTTACTAATATCCTTGAGGGAAAGTTCTTTCTGATAATCACGCCCAATGACTTCTAGCACACTAACCACATTTTCATTCATCCGATATTGTCCAAAGAATCGGGTCAGAGTTTCCTTGATATAAGGAACCAATTCATCGAAGGTTTGAATAGCATGAATCGTTTTGACAATGTCCGTCATATCATCAGCTTTGAGGTGTTCAAACAAGTGGAAGACATCCATGACAAACTGGATAAAAAGCTGTTTGGTAATCGGAACACGCGGCGTATTTTCAAGAACCACCTTCTCCAAAAGGTTCAACTCTTCCACGATTTGATTGAGGTTCCCCTGAATGATAACCCTATAAATCGGTTCGTAATAGGCAAAGAGACTCTCAGACTGTTTTAGATTTACAGAGCCGTAAAAGAGGGCTTTCTCAGCATTCAGCTTCCAGCGTTCAAAGTGTTCTTGATAAGGAGCTTCAAAGGGAGTAACGACTAAACCATCTAGGAGTTGATCAGAAATAAAAATCTGCCAGTCTTGACCCAATACATAGTAGGGAATGGTGAAGGAGCCTTGTTTTTCCTTGGATAGACCTATCCACCAATTCTCCTTACCTCCTAGATAACTAACAAATCCAGCCTCGTCTAAATCTTGACTGAGGGTCTGACTTTTCTTCCCTCTCTCGCCGAGCTGACCTGCAATCTTCTCCAGCAGATTTCCCAACTCTACCTTATCAACAGGTTTGACCAGATAGTCCACCACACTAAGGTTCATTGCTCTTTTTACATAATCAAACTCCTGATAACCTGAGAGCAGGATATAGGCAGCATCTGGTAAGATTTCTTTCATCTCCCGAATCATATCAAGCCCTGTTTTGTCGGGCATATTGACATCGGAAATGACCACATCGACAGGATTGTCCTGAATATATTCTAGGGCTTCATCGGCATGACTGGCTGTTGCGACGACCTCCATATCCCACTTATCAAAGGGAATCAAACGTTTCAGACCTTCTGTCACCATGTACTCATCATCTACTAATAATACTTTATACATTTTCTCCCTTTCTACTCATCTTGAATTGTAATACGATACTGAACACCTGCTTGCTCCGCAGACTCTATCGTAATGGCATAGCGGTCCCCAAAATAGAGCACAAAACGCTCGTGTACATTGACAATCCCAATAGACTGCCTTTTTGCACTATAGCTTGCTTGGTGTTCAAAATGTCTCTGACTTAATTTTTCTCGAATATTTGCCAGCTTTTCTGCCGTCATTCCACGGCCATTATCTACCACCAAAATTTCTACAAAACCATCCTGTTTAAGCGCCTTGATGCTAATCACATTATCTGTCCGTCTGTGGTCAACACCATGCGCGAAATAATTTTCTACCAGCGGTTGCAAGGTAAACTTAGGAATCTTCATATTTTCTAACCCTGGGTCTATCTTGAAACCATAGGCAATGGACTTGGGATAGCGAACCATGCAGAGATAGCTATATTTACGACAAAATTCTAATTCCTGTTTGAGAAGAGTTTCTCTTTCGTCGGAAATATTGTTACGCAACAGGCTACTGAACTCATAAATGATATCTGCCAACTCATCTTGACTCTGCATGACTGCATACATGCGCAAGAACTCCAGCGTATTGTACATGAAGTGAGGGTTGATTTGCGCCTGCAAGGCTCGCATATTGGCATCTTTTTGACTAAGCTCTAGCTGATAAATATCATGGATATTCTTTTCCAAACGATCCAACATATCATTGGTCGTCTCCGCGATTAAGAGCAATTCCTGATCCTTTTCAAGCGTATCAATGCGAAGACCTTCTTCCCCTTGGGCAATAGCTTGAATAGAATCCACCAAATCCACTACCTGCTTTTGATAATTTGAGAAAGTCTTTCTCAAAGTCAGATAGAGAATGACAATAAAGAGAAGGCTCAAACCCACAATCAAAGCAGAGCTAGCCACTGTTCCTTGTAAAACAAAGTTTTTAGGAACTGCCACCTGAACCTGATATCCATGAGAGGTCAAACCGACAAACCAATTCTCATGTTCCCTATCGACCCTCTCACCAATATGAAAAATCTCCGTATCAAATGGCGATGTCACAGTAACAGCCATCGGGATATGACCTCGGGTATTGTCAATGGCATGATATAAAACTTCTGGATCCAAGGAGATGTAAATCACTCCTATAGATTGGTCCGTTGCTGGGTCCAGAACTGGAATTCCAAAACTATTGGCCTCTGGTTTAAAGGCCTCAGCAGGCAAGATATGACCACTTCTTTTATCCCTTGTTGAAACATAGACTTCTTTAAAGTCCTGCAAGACGATTGCAACACCCGTTATATAGTCATTTTGGACATAAAGATCATCAATATTTTCATACAGAGAAATAGAAGTTGACGAAGCTGCTTGATGTTCCAACAGCCAATAAAAATACTCAGAAGTTGACAAGCTAAAGTACTTATAAACCCCTTGTATCCGGTCTTGATTGGCTACTAAATCTTGCGCGAGTTGGGCTGACTCCCGATAATAATACTCCACCTCATCGACTGTTCGAGTGGTTACACGTTGGGCTACTCTTTGAGCTTCCTTTTCCCGTGAATCCCAGTCAGCGTAAGAGAGTAAGATTGCAAAGCTCGCAATAATAATCATCATAACTGAACTGTAGGTTCTTAGAAGCGTATGTAGCCAAAACTGCTTCATTCTACTTTGTCGCCAATTTTTCATGGATACTTTCATAGACCGGTTCCAACATATCACTGATAAAGAAATGCCACATCCCAATTCCTACAAAGAAAAGTAGGGCAGGCATATAGTAACCAATTGCCACAAGTAGCATTGTCCCAAGGAGAACCTTGGCCACAGCCGCTAAGCTCATAAAGATGCCAATCAAGGATAATTTGAGGCTATTTCGATAGGACAAGTCAAAATAAACTTGTAATTTCAAAGATACTGTATAAGCCAAAAAGATCAGGGCAACTACTAGGACATTCAAAAAGGTCGCAATCAAATGAATAATGGTCTGATAAGGCAATTGCACCAAGAGATACAGGCCATAGACCAAAACTAGATCCACCCCTAAAAAGCTATAGAAAATCAGATTGCTTGAGACGAAATTTTGCTTATAAAGAGACCAAGCCTCCTTCAAACTGTATTCCCGAAAGCTATAACCATGTTCTGCATATAGGCTCATCAAGGTGGCACTAGCCGGCGCTAGACCAAGGATAATCCCTCCCACCAAGGTTAATAACCAAAAGAAGGCTGTCGCAATCATCCCTAAAAAGAAACGATTAAAGACAAAGTCTAAAAATCTACCCATGATATCCCCCTAAAAATAACTATGAAACTATTATATCATATTTCAAGCGTTTTCAAAAACTTCTAGTATCCATTTACAATCCCATCAAACCATGGTAAAATGAAAATTGTGAAAAAATTATCAGGAGACAATTCATGAAAAAATCTATCTTAACTACACTTCTTTTTGCAGTTCTTTACTTCCTCTGCATGGGGATTGGCGTCCTTTTGGGCAATCTCTTTGACCAAGCTGGAAACATGTTTTATGCGCCTGCCTTTACTGCCCTTGTCGGCGGTAGCGTCTATATGATCCTAGTCGCAAAAGTTCCGCGCTTTGGAGCCATTACCACTATCGGCCTTGTCATCGCCCTCTTTTTCTTGGGAACTAAACACGGTGCCGGTGCCTTCCTTCCTGGAATTATCTGTGGCCTGCTAGCAGATGCAGTAGCTAGCCTCGGAAAATACAAGGACCAAACAAAGAACTTCCTTTCTTTCATTCTCTTTGCCTTTAGCTCAACAGGTCCAATCTTGCTTATGTGGATTGCGCCCAAAGCCTATATGGCTACCCTTCTGGCAAGAGGAAAATCTCAAGAATATATCGACCGTATCATGGTCGCGCCAAATCCTGGAACCATCCTTCTATTTATCGCAAGTATTGTCATTGGAGCCCTAGTTGGTGCCTTGATTGGACAAGCCTTGAGTAAAAAATTTGCACAGAAAATCTGATTACTAAAAAAGAGCCATACGGCTCTTTTTATTTATGACTCAATTTTTTGGTCAAGAAGTCTCCCAAGAATTGGATTGCAAAGATAATCAAAATGATAATGATGGTTGCCAAGATGGTCACATCGTGATTGTAGCGGTTAAATCCATAAGCGATGGCCACGTTACCGATACCACCAGCTCCAACCGCACCAGCCATAGCTGTTTCCCCAACAAGGGAAATCAAGGTCACAGTCGTCACACGGATCAAATCTGGAAGACCTTCTGATAGGTAAACACCTACGATATCCCAGAATGTCGCCCCGCTCGCTTGAGCCGCCTCAATAACACCACCATCTAGCTCAGCCAAGACAACCTGCACCTGACGGGCAAAGAAGGCAAAGACTGCAAAAGATAGCGGTACAATAGCCGCATTTGGCCCGATACTTGTCCCTACGATTAGGTGTGAGAAGGGTGACAAGACTGCCAAGAGAATGATAAATGGTACCGCACGGAAAATAGAGGTAATCTTATCCAAGATCCAAAAAACGACCTTATTTTCCAAAACACCGCCTGGCGCTGTCAAGACAAGGAAAAGACCTGCCACTAGTCCCAAGAACCCTCCGATGATGAAGGAAAGAACTGTCATATAAAGGGTTAGGTAGATGGCTGTTCCCCAGCCTGCTTGACCAGCCCAGCCCATCTTATAGACATTTGGTAAATAGGTTTGAATCAATGATTCCATCTTACTGTCCTCCCTTCAATACTTTTAGTTGTACGCCTGCTTGACGAATGGCTTCTTGAGCACCTGCTAACGCTGCTTTTTCACCTGACAAGACCACAACTAATTCTCCAACAGGAGTTCCATCGAGGATTTCGATATTTCCATAGAGGATATTAGCCGTTACTTGGTAATGCTTGTACAATTCATTCAAAAGTGGCTCGTCTGTTGAAGCCCCTGCATACTTGAGTTGCACCAAGAGACTGTTTTCAGACAAGTGTTCCACGATTTCTTGCTTCTCAATCTTGACCATGGCTTCGTCAATACCTGTCGCTGTTGAGATAAAGTCTTGGGTCAAAGGTTGTTTAGGGTCTGAGAAAATTTCAAGGACACTGCCCTCTTCAATCAAATGACCATCCTGCATAACTGCCACACGATTGGCAATATCTTTGACAATCTGCATTTCATGCGTAATCAAGACAACAGTTAAGCCTAATTTTTGGTTCAAATCTTGCAACAAGGCCAAAATCTGCTTGGTTGTCTTAGGGTCAAGGGCAGAAGTTGACTCGTCTGAAATCAAGATTTTTGGATCATTAGCCAAGGCACGCGCAATGGCTACACGCTGTTTTTGCCCTCCAGATAGTTGTGAAGGGTAGTTTTCAGCACGGTCTGCCAAGCCAACCAAGTCCAACAACTTGGCTACTTTAGCCTTCTTTTCTTCCTTGCTGAGTCCAGAGTGTTTAAGGGCAAAGGCTACATTCTCCTCTGCAGTCTTCTGGCTCATCAGGTTAAAATGCTGGAAAATCATTCCGATATCCTGACGTTTACGACGCAACTGCTCGGCCGTCAAGGTCACCTTGTCATCAAAAATCACATCATCGTCAATAGTAATTTTCCCTGCAGATGGTTTTTGCAAGAGGTTAATCACCCGTACAAGGGTTGATTTCCCTGCTCCAGAATATCCAACGATTCCGTAGATATCCCCTTCTTGGATGTGAATGGTCACATCCTTGACCGCTGTGATGGTTCTCTTCTTTTGATGAAAAGTCACATCGATCTGATCTAACTTGATAATATCTCTATTCATAGCTTCTAATCAGCTCCTCTACTAATTCAATATGGGTGTAATAATCGGCGATTCGCACATTTTCATCTCCACCGTGGTCTCGGCTATTGGCATTTCCTAGACCAAAGGCCACCATGGGTACCTCTAGGGCATCAAAGACCGTATGCATAGGCCCTGTCCCAGCTGTTGTCGGCAAGACTGAAACGCCCTGTGGATAGAATTTCTTGGCCAACTCGATTACGTTGAGAATGGCTGGCGCGCTCATATCGCTTCGATAGCTCATCTCTCCCAAGGTATAGTACAATTCTACCTTATCAAAGCCATTTTTGTCTAGCTGTTTCCGAATTTTTTCCAGAACATCATGCGGTTCTAGACCAGGAACCAAACGAACTTCTAGCTTAGCACTGGCTTCTGCTGGCAAAATCGTTTTAACTCCTTGCCCTTGATAACCGGACTGAATCCCTTCGATATTGAGAGCAGGTTCAAAAAAGAAACGTTTTAGAAAGGCTGCGCGGTCCTCTTGTAAGAGAGGCAATTCCAAACCATAAATCTGGCTGATTTCCCCTGGATTTCGTTGGGCATAGGTATCCACCAAGGCCAATTCTCGTTCATTTGGCTCTTGTACTTCTTCGCACAAGCCTTCAACCAAGATACGGCCATCTGCGGCACGAAGAGACTGTAAGGCTTGAAGGAGATACCAGGGAGCTGATTCCACAACCCCACCATAACTAGAGTGGATATCCACATCAGCACTTTTTACCTTGGCATCAAAGGTCACAATTCCTTTATTTCCACCAGAAATTTCCAACTGTTCCAAGGCATTTTTAGTCCCTTGTTCCCAGACCAACAAATCTGCACCACGGAGTTTATCCGCATGTTTTTCCAAATACTTATCTAGGTCTGTCGAAGCCGATTCCTCCGCTCCCTCCATGATAAAACTGATATTGACAGGCAGGTCATCGTGGTGCTGCATGTATTTTCTCAAAGCACTCAAACGAGCGGTGATATGACCCTTGTCGTCATCAACCCCACGCCCATACATGAAGCCGTTGCGGACCGAAAGCGTAAAGGGCTCCTCTGTCCACACCTGATCCCCATCCGCTGGTACAGTGTCATAGTGGTTATAGAAAATCAGGGTTTTGGCATCTGGACGCGAACTCTTGAAATGTGCCATGACAAAAGGCGCCGTGTAAGTCTCATCAATCTCCACTTCAGCCCCAACACGCTTGAAAATCTCACCCAGATAATTGGCAACTTCCTTGAGTCCAACCTGTTGGGCAAAGACCGACTTCTTAGAAATCAAGGTACGCAAAACCTCAAAATAATGCTGGGCCACATGATCCTTTTCAAATTTTTCAATCTGTTCTTGTTCGCTAGGAAAAACCATATTCTCTCTACCTTTCTATGAACGAATAGTCTTCTTTACAATCCATGCTCTATACAAAAGCAAGAGGTGGAATTTTCTCTCCCACCTCCCTGTTTCTTATTACCAAACTGGTTGATCCAAACCGTCTGATGTTTCTTCGATAACTTTTTTCACTTCATCTGTGTGGTAAGCTGCGATCACTTTCTTGATAGCATCAGCCTTAGGTGATGATTCCCAATCTTTTTTCGCAACGATGATGTTGTACCATTGTTTTGAGTTTTCATCAGCTTGTTCTTTGAAAAGTGCTTTCTTGTAGTCCAATTTTGCTTCTGTAACGAAGGTATTGTTTACAACAGCAGCGTCGACTGATGACAATGAACGAGCTGTTTGGCTAGCGTCCAATTCAGTGATTTTCAAGTTCTTTGGATTTTCTTTGATGTTAGCAACTGTTGCAAGGGCAGTTCCAGAAACATCCAATTTAATCAAGCCAGCTGATTGAAGCAAGTAAAGCGCACGGCTTTCGTTTGTAGCATCGTTCGGTACAGCGATTTCTCCGTTTGCTGGGATGTCTTCTACTTTAGTGTACTTGTTGTCACTTCCATTCAAACCTGAGTAAAGGCGAATTGGAGAGATGTAAGTATCTGCAATCGCTACAAGGTCTTTTCCGTTTTCTTTGTTCCAGTTGTTCAAGAAGTTATAGTGTTGGAAAGCGTTCAAATCTACTTCGCCATCAGCAGTTGCCTTGTTTGGTTGTGAGTAGTCTGTGAACTCTGTAAATTCCAAAGTAATACCGTCTTTTTTAACTAATTCTTGGACTTTATCCCAACGAGCTTCTTCAGAACCGCTACGGTTAACAGTTGCGATTTTGATAGTTGTTGCATTATCTGCTTTCTTTTCTGAGTTTCCGCAAGCTGCAAGAGCCAAACCTGCGACTGTAGCAAGGGCTGCTACACCAAGCCATTTTTTAATTTTCATGATTCTTTCTCCTTAAAAATAATACCGTACTAGTATCTCACAATTTGTTTGATTTCACAAATTGTTATTAGATAGCCAGATATATAGTTTAAAACTATATCCCTAAAAACTGAGAAATCATCCACCTTATGCAGAATGGATGATTTCAAAAAATTATTTAATATCAGCTTCTGCTGGTAGATAAGTGTCTCCAAAGAATTGTTTAGACAACTTTTCAAGAGTTCCATCTTTGTAGAGTTCTTGGATACGTTTGTCTACAAATGTTTTCAACTCATCTTGACCTTTGGCAAGAAGTGGGTAAACGTAAGGTTGTTGGTCACTTGGAAGTTCGATAACTTTCAAGTTGTCCAAACCTTGGTTCTTGATAACTGTTTCAACACCGATTTTATCAAAAATCTTGTAATCAAACTGGCCATCGCTCAAGCGTCCCATGATTTGTTGGAAGTCTGCTCTAGTATAGTTAAGGACAGTTGGATTATCTGAGTGTTGTTTGTTATAGTCTTCTAACTGTTTAGCAGATGTTGTCCCTTGAACAACTTCTGTTGATTTTCCACCGATATCATCAAGTGATTTGATGCTAGAGTCGTCTTTTTTCACTACAAGAACGTTAGGGTTTTTAGCAGTTGGTGCTGCGTAAAGGTATTTTTCAGCACGTTCTTTGGTGTAGCTGATGTTGTTAACGGCCATTTGGTAACGGTCAGCGTCAAGTCCTGCAAAGACACCTGACCACTCAGTCTTCTCAAACTTGACATCATACTTGTCAGAGTCTTTAAAGATAGCGCGAACCACTTCAATTTCGTAACCAGTCAATTCACCATTTTCTTCATAGTTGAATGGTTTTGGTGAAGCATTGGTTGCAACGATAATTTCCTTCTTGCTAGCTGCTTCTCCTTCTTTCTTAGCACCACCTGAGCAAGCTGCTAGAACACCTGCAGCAACAAGTCCTAAGGCAGCAAGAGATGAGTATTTAACGATTTTTTTCATGTCATTTCCTCCAAAATAGAATACCTTATAATCTTAACAGAAAAAGAGCATTTACGCCATTATATGATATCTATCTCTGTGATAAGTTTTCTTTATGGCTGATTTATACTCAATGAAAATCAAAGAGCAAACTAGGAAGCTAGCCGCAGGTTGCTCAAAACACTGTTTTGAGGTTGGAGATAAGACTGACGAAGTCAGTTACATATACCTACGGTAAGGCGACGCTGACGTGGTTTGAAGAGATTTTCGAAGAGTATTAAAAGACCAAACGCAAGACTGCAATTAAGACCACTCCAAAGAGAACTGTTCCGACTAGATTGCGGTAGCGAAAGGCTACCCAAGCGGTTGGAAAGACTGCTAAGAAGTCCAGCCATTTGATTTGAGGAAGACTACCAACCTTGCCTGTCACTACGCTTGAAAGAATCAAGGCAAAGATAATAGAAACGGGCAAGAACTTCAAAAAACGCTCAACGATTGCAGGCAGGCCCTTATACTTGACCAAGATGAAGGGAATCATACGGGGAATCCACGTCACCAAGCCAGAGAAAATAACTGCTAATAAAAGATACTTACTGACCATCTAAAACCACCCCCATTGTACAACCAAGTAGCGTCGCAAACAGAACAGCTAGCGACTGAGACACCACTGTCAAGAGTAAAAAGAAGGACACCGCAACAACTGCTAGGATAATGAGCAGATTGCGGACAGGAATCCGTCTTTGCATAATCTGGAATTGCGAAGCAAAAATTCCAATGAACATCCCAACCAGGGCAAAATCCAATCCAAAGATTTCTGGATTTGGCAGCAGGCCACCCAGAGCCGTTCCGACAACTGTTCCCACAAACCAAGCCACATAGCTGTTGAGATTGTTCCCGTGCATCCACATAGGATTGACCTTATCTGCATGGGCCAATTCGCCCATCAAGACACCATAAGTCTCATCCGTCAAGATACTAGACATACCGATATTGTGCCAGAGACTGGTATGACGGAAATAGGTCGACGCATGCAAACTCAACAAAAAGAGACGCAAATTGATCAAAAAAACCGTCATAGCAATAGCTGCCACAGGAGCTTGAACCGCAATCAAGGCTAACATGGCAAACTGGGCGCTCCCAGCATAAACAAAGAGGCTCATCAAGCCCATCTCAACAGGTGTCACATAGGGCGCACCAATAATCCCACAGGCCAGCCCGATACTGACATAACCCAAGGCCGTTGGCATGGCTGCCTGCGCCCCCTCCCAAAATCCTTTTTCTTTCATCTTTCTCCTCATATTGTCTTAATAAATAGGCTGAATCAATTCCAGCCACAGCATGGACTATTATAACACATTCAGGAAAGAGAAAAAAGTCTGCTGATTGTAATCAGACAGACTCTATTTTATTCCATAGTATCAAAAGCGAGACTTGGTTTGGCATTGAGGTCCAAGTCTTGCTTATATTCTTTTTCATTTTAGATTCATCCATTATATAACCGTTAATACCGTATTTTATAATAAATCATATCTTAAAAATACCAGACCACACTATTCCCTGCTTATATTTAGCTTCTTTCTTTTGGACAAATTTTGCTAAATTCAACAACTCTGTCGGTGGTTCACCTTTAAAGCCCAATAATTCTTTAGAGACGGCAAAAGAAAGACGTACAGCTAGCAAATCTTCACTACTACTAGAAAACTGTTTTGCTGTTTCCAACAATTGCTTCCTAAATTCTTCCGTCAAGCTAATTTCTTTATTATTGTACAGGGAATGAATTAAAATTTGTAACTGACTTTGCTTTTCCATCGTTTACCTCATTTTATCTAGGACTCCAAGTTTCACTTTTAGTCCAGCCATTTACAGTATGCTCAGAATTAAACATACACTGTACGAATTCCCATCTATAAACCACTTATGCGACCTAGAATTTGCTTTAAGTACTTTACAAGGACAGTATAACACGAAAATTGGCTTATTTTAAAAAATCGCATATTTGATATTTTTTCTTATAGAAATTTCAGATTTGCGATTTTGGTAGATTTGATTATTTCCCTGGTATAATAAAGTTATTACTAATGAGGAGGGAAGTAATATGAAGAAACAAGTTTTAACATTATTGACAATCGTTGCTGATATTATTATCTTTTTCCCATTTCTAACTAATCGATAAGCTCTTTGTATTGCTGCAAACGCAATTCAAAAAGGGCTAGCAATTGTGGATTTTCTAATACTTGCAGAGATTGGATAAAGTGTTCAATCTCTTTTTGATTGCTTCCTTTGGTTTGAAGAAAAATCTGCATTTTCTTTAAAAACTGCCACAATACTTTTTCAAAAACATCGTATGGACGGAGCATGCGCTCCAGCTCAGCTTCAAAAATTGGGATATAGGAGAAAAGCTTGCGCTCTATGAGTTCTGATAAGATATTTAAGAGTCCTTGCTTCATATACAATCGATTATGTAGTAACTCTTTAAATTCCTTGGATTTTTCAAGTAAAAAGGTTGATAAAAATATCAAATCTTGATTACTCAAGAAAGGCATTGTATTGCAAAAAAGATAGAGTTCAAACCAGGTCCAAGACTCAATAGCATAGAGATAGATGGTCAAAAACTCGCTATCTTCTTTTACCAATGGATAGTTCTTATTTAAGGAATGGAGTGCGTTTTTAATTACAATAGCATTCAAACGACGATAGGTCTGCGCCATCTGTTCTTGCTCGACTTCCTCCAACAGTTGCTCTAAGCCAGCAATATCTTGATGGGCAAAGCGATCTACAACCCTTCTACCAATTCGCATATGTGGAGATTCTTGATAGTTATTGAGCTTATGCCCAAACTCATCAAAATTCATATTGATCCCTTGGATAGCTAGTATGAGCTTATCCGCAGACAGCATAGACTGCCCTAGTTCAAACTTGGACAACTGAGAGGCTGTTAGTCCAGCACAAGCCACATCTGACTGCTTTAGCTTTCTAGCCAAGCGCAATTCCTTGTAAAATTCTCCCAATTCCATTCTCTCAATCATCTTACCACCTCCTATTCTTTATATATTATATCATTATTTACATTTATTTGTCAAAATATTCTGACACTTTAGCAAGCAAAAAAAGCCAGCCTTAAGCTGACTCCTTATTCCATCGTATCAAAAGCAAGACTTGGTTTGGCATTGAGGTCCAAGTCTGCGAAGTTTTCTTTATTCCACTCGCTGACGCTGGCATAGGCAATCATTCCTGCATTGTCTCCGCAAAGACGCAGAGGTGGAATGATGACCTTGACATCTGTGATTTCAGTTACTAGGCGTTCTCTGAGACCTTTATTGGCTGCCACACCACCTGCCACGACAAGGGTTTTAACAGGGTATTTCTCCAAAGCCTTCTTAGTTTTTGCCATGAGAATATCCAAGACAGCTGCTTGGAAGGAAGCACACAAATCCTCTGTGGACAAGCTTTCTCCCTTTTGCTCGGCATTGTGGTGAAGATTGATAAAGGCAGATTTCAAGCCTGAAAATGAAAACTCCAGATTATCTTCCTTAATCATGGCACGGGGGAAATCATAAATATCCTGTCCCTGATGAGCTAGCTCGTCAATCTCACGACCAGCAGGATAGGTCAAACCCATGACACGGCCAACCTTATCATAGGCCTCACCAACCGCGTCATCTCGCGTTTCCCCAACAATCTTGTAGTCACCAGCCTCCGAAACATAAACCAACTCTGTGTGCCCACCGCTAACCAAGAGGGCTAGCAAGGGAAACTCCAAAGGCTCCACACTCTGAGCGGCCATGAGGTGGCCAGCCATGTGATTAACAGGGATCAGCGGAAGTCCGTGAGCCCAAGCAAAGGCCTTAGCAGCTGACAAACCAACTAGTAAGGCTCCGACCAAGCCCGGTCCATAGGTAACCGCCACAGCTGTCACGTCCTCTTCGGTAATCCCTGCTTCTGCTAATGCCTCCTCGATACAGGCTGTAATGATCTCGACATGGTGACGACTGGCTACTTCTGGCACTACGCCCCCGAAACGTTTGTGGCTCTCGATTTGACTGGCAATGACATTGGACAAGAGCTCATCGTCGTTTTTCAAGACGGCGACACTAGTCTCATCACAGGATGTCTCAAATGCTAAAATATATCTATCCTTCATCTACTTCTCTCTTCATGATGATAGCGTCCTCGACTGGATCATGGTAGTAGGCCTTTCTCTCAGCGATGACAGCCATCTTTTCTTTCTTGTAAAATGCTTGCGCTCGATGATTTGAACTTCTGACTTCAAGAAAAATCTCTTTATCTGTCGGCAATTGAGCAAATAAAGCAGAGGCTATCCCCTGTCCTCGATAGGCTTCTTTGACAGCTATTTGCAGGACTTCTGCCTCAAAGATATTTTCCTGTACAGCTAGAAAACCAATCACTTCTGCCCCATCATAAGCTAGAGCATACCAAGTCTGGTCTTGGGACAAATCTGCTTGGATTTGTTCCAGCGTCCAAGAACTGACTGGGTAAACAGCTGCCATAACAGCGTAGATGGCTTGAGCCAGATCAGGTTGCTGTTGAGTTCGTTTGATTTCTATCATAGGCGTTTAATGTAAGACTCGCCAGATTCGGTGTGATTCTTTAGCCAGTTTTCCTCAGCCTCGACACGCTTGAGGTAGTTCGGCACAAAATCATGCAAGGAGTCTGCTTCCTTGTCCCAGGCCCAGAGAGCTAGATTAGCTGCATTTGGCAAGGTTTCTTTGAAATTAGTCCTTGGCAAGTGTTCTTGAATCTGCTCCACAAAGGTGCCAACTTCTCCGACAAAGGTTACTTGACTAGCACCCTTGATTAGCTCAATCACTCGCTCAAAAGGCAGGTGTGCTTCTGGCATGACAGGTTTGGCATTCTCATAAAATCCTGCGTAAACATTGTTGCGACGCGCATCCATCAAGGGAACGAACAAACCTTCTTGTTGGTAGGGCACCAGAGCCAAGAGGCTAGACATACCAACTAACTCGATATTCAGAGTGTGAGCTAAGGTTTTGGCAGTTGCTACCGCAATTCGCAAGCCTGTGTAGCTACCAGGCCCTTCCGCTACCACGATTCGGTCCAAATCCTTGGGCGTCCAGTCCAAACTTGCCATCAAAAAATCGATGGCAGGCATGAGGGTAATACTGTGATTTTTCTTGATATTAATCGTCGTCTCGGCAAGAATCTGCTTGTCCTCTAAAATAGCGAGAGAAAGAGCCTTGCTGGACGTATCAAAAGCTAATACTTTCATAACACATTCCTATCTTTTTGTCTGCTTACTATTATACTACAAAAGCTGGCACATGGGAATTTTCTTTTCCCCCAAACAAAAAGCCCCAGCATGAGCAGGGCATCTAAGCATTTAATCCAAAGTAAAATACAAACCAAACGACATAGGTTACGAGGAGGAGAAAAAGCGAGTAGAGAGTCACAAAGGTAATTTTCCACAAGAACTTGGTTTGTCGTCGTTCCAGTTTGGCAAATAGAAGATTCCCCGCATAAACGCAAGCAACAAAAACAATAAAAGCTACCAAGCGAGCTCCGATAGCAAAAGCAAATAAGTTATACATAGGGCAACCTCCTTGACTTAAAAACTATATGGAATTAGGACAAGCAATAAATTTCACTTCCGTTATCAATATAACACATTTTTATTTTTTTTCAAGCGTTTACTCGACGAATCGCCCCATGACTTTCTCGTTTCCGTCTTTTACTAATTTTTCATTTTGTGGTATAATTGAAATAATTGTAACGAATCAAGGTCAATCTAGACACAAAATGGAATGAAATCAAGCAAATCTCTGCTAAAAGTTTGGAATAAGCTGACCTGTAAAATAGAAAGGAACTATATGATTTACAAAGTTTTTTATCAAGAAACAAAAGAACGTAGCCCACGCCGTGAAACAACACGCGCACTTTACCTAGACATCGATGCTAACTCAGAACTTGAGGGCCGTATCGCTGCTCGCCAACTTGTCGAAGAAAATCGCCCAGAGTACAATATCGAGTATATCGAACTCTTGTCTGACAAATTGCTAGATTACGAAAAAGAAACTGGCGCCTTCGAAATCACGGAGTTCTAATATGGCCTATACTCTTAAACCTGAAGAAGTCGGCGTTTTTGCCATCGGTGGTCTGGGAGAAATCGGAAAAAATACATATGGGATTGAATACCAAGATGAAATTATCATCGTCGATGCTGGGATTAAATTCCCAGAAGATGACTTGCTTGGTATCGACTATGTCATTCCTGACTACTCTTACATCGTAGACAATATCGACCGCGTCAAGGCTGTTTTGATTACACACGGACACGAGGACCACATCGGTGGGATTCCATTTCTGCTCAAGCAAGCAAATGTCCCTATCTATGCTGGACCGCTTGCCCTGGCTTTAATCCGTGGGAAACTCGAAGAACATGGCCTCTTGCGCAACGCCAAACTTTACGAAATCAACCACAACACTGAGTTAACCTTTAAAAACCTCAAGGCAACTTTCTTTAGAACGACTCACTCTATTCCAGAGCCTTTGGGAATTGTCATTCATACTCCTCAAGGGAAAATCGTTTGTACGGGTGACTTCAAGTTCGACTTCACTCCAGTTGGAGAACCTGCAGACTTGCACCGTATGGCAGCTCTTGGTGAAGAAGGCGTTCTCTGTCTCCTATCTGACTCGACAAATGCAGAAGTGCCAACCTTTACCAACTCTGAAAAAGTCGTTGGCCAGTCCATCATGAAGATTATCCAAGGCATTGAAGGACGTATCATCTTTGCATCCTTTGCCTCAAATATCTTCCGTCTCCAGCAAGCAACAGAAGCTGCTGTTAAGACTGGACGTAAGATTGCGGTCTTTGGTCGTTCCATGGAAAAGGCCATTGTCAACGGAATCGACCTTGGCTACATCAAAGCTCCTAAGGGAACCTTTATCGAGCCAAATGAAATCAAAGATTACCCTGCAGGCGAGGTTCTGATCCTCTGTACAGGTAGTCAGGGCGAGCCTATGGCTGCCCTCTCTCGTATCGCCAACGGAACCCACCGTCAGGTACAACTCCAACCAGGCGATACGGTTATCTTCTCTTCAAGTCCTATCCCTGGAAACACTACTAGCGTCAACAAGCTGATTAACATCATTTCTGAAGCTGGTGTCGAAGTTATCCACGGTAAGGTTAACAATATCCATACATCTGGACACGGTGGTCAGCAAGAGCAAAAACTCATGCTCCGCTTGATTAAGCCAAAATACTTCATGCCTGTCCACGGTGAATACCGCATGCAAAAAGTCCACGCTGGACTAGCGGTGGATACTGGTGTTGAGAAGGACAATATCTTTATCATGAGCAATGGTGATGTGCTTGCCCTTACCGCAGATTCTGCTCGTATCGCAGGTCATTTCAACGCCCAAGATATCTATGTCGATGGAAATCGTATCGGTGAAATCGGCGCAGCTGTCCTCAAAGATCGTCGTGATCTATCTGAAGACGGTGTCGTTCTAGCAGTCGCAACTGTTGACTTCAAATCACAGATGATTCTGTCTGGTCCAGACATCCTCAGCCGAGGCTTTGTCTACATGAGAGAATCTGGCGATTTGATTCGCCAAAGCCAGCGTATCCTCTTCAATGCTATTCGTATCGCACTGAAAAACAAGGATGCTAGCGTGCAATCTGTCAATGGTGCCATTGTCAACGCTATTCGCCCCTTCCTTTATGAAAATACAGAACGTGAACCGATTATCATCCCGATGATCCTCACACCAGATGAAGAATAAATTATAAAACAGCCCCGTTTTCGGGGCTGTTTTTTCTATGCTTTCTCTTCTTGATTTTTAGAAATACTACGATTTTTACCTTCTAAATAGACAATCAAAATAGAAATGTCTGCTGGATTTACTCCCGAAATACGGCTGGCTTGGCCGATGGTTTCTGGATTGATAAGTTTAAACTTCTGACGGGCTTCGGTCGCGATAGAATCAATGTCATCCCAATCAATATTGGCTGGAATGCGTTTTTCTTCCATGCGTTTCATCTTAGCAACCTGATCCATGGCTTTAGAAATATAGCCTTCGTACTTGATTTCTGTTTCAATCAATTCGATAATCTTGTCATCCAAGTCCTCTGCAGCTGGTCCGATGAAAGCCACCACATCTTGATAAGAAACTTCTGGACGACGAAGGAATTCCTTGGCTGTCACTGCATCGGTCAACGGCTTGAAGCCCAGCTCCTCAACCTTGGCATTGGTTTCCTTGACTGGCTTGAGTTTGATGCTGTCTAGGCGCTTCATCTCATTGTCAAATTGATTTTTCTTGATTTCAAAACGAGCCCAGCGTTCATCGTCAACAAGGCCAATCTCGCGTCCCATCTCTGTCAAACGCATATCGGCATTATCATGGCGGAGAATGAGACGGTATTCAGCACGACTAGTCAAAAGGCGATAAGGCTCAATGGTTCCTTTGGTCACCAAGTCATCAATCATGACCCCGATATAACCGTCACTGCGCTTCAAAATCAATTCAGGCTTGCCTTGGATTTTCAGAGCCGCATTGATACCAGCGATAATCCCTTGACCAGCAGCTTCTTCGTAACCTGACGTTCCATTTGTCTGACCAGCTGTGAAAAGTCCTGAGATTTTCTTGGTTTCCAGAGTCGCACGCAACTGGTGAGGCAAAACCATGTCGTACTCAATGGCATAACCAGTTCGCATCATTTCAGCATTTTCCAAACCTTTAATGGAATGAACTAAGTCACGTTGGACATCCTCAGGTAGACTGGTTGAGAGGCCTTGGACATAGACTTCCTCTGTATTGCGCCCTTCTGGCTCAAGGAAGAGTTGGTGACGTTCCTTGTCCGCAAAGCGCACAATCTTGTCCTCAATCGATGGACAGTAACGAGGCCCCACTCCCTTGACCACACCTGTAAACATAGGCGCACGGTGGAGGTTATTTTGGATAATTTCATGACTGGTACCATTGGTATAGGTCAACCAGCATGGCACCTGATCCTTGACATAATCCTCATCACGTGAAGTATAAGAGAAGTGATTAGGCGCTTCGTCTCCTGGCTGAATCTCTGTCACGTCATAATTGATAGAAGAAGCCTTGACACGTGGAGGGGTTCCCGTCTTGAAACGACCAATTTCGAGTCCCAATTCCTTGAGATTGTCAGCAAGATTAATAGAAGCTAGGCTGTGGTTAGGACCTGATGAGTACTTGAGGTCTCCGATAATAATTTCCCCACGGAGGGCTGTTCCTGTCGTCACGATAACAGCCTTGGCGGCATACTCTTGATGGGTCGCTGTACGAACACCGACAACCTTGCCATCTTCAACCAAAATCTCATCAATCATGGTCTGACGAAGGGTCAGATTTTCTTGATTTTCAACCGTCTTGCGCATTTCCTTAGAGTAAAGCTCCTTGTCAGCCTGCGCACGAAGGGCACGAACGGCAGGACCCTTCCCTGTGTTGAGCATCTTCATCTGGATGTAAGTCTTGTCAATGGTTTTGGCCATCTCGCCACCGAGGGCATCAACTTCACGCACAACAATCCCCTTGGCAGAACCACCGATAGAGGGGTTACAAGGCATGAAGGCCAGCATTTCAATGTTGATGGTCGCAAGCAAGACCTTACAACCCATACGGCTGGCAGCCAAGGAAGCCTCGACCCCAGCGTGTCCCGCACCGATTACAATAATATCGTATTCTTCAGTAAAATTATATGTCATGTTTCTCTCCTATTCCTCAAGATGGATGTGTCTTAGTTGGCCGTCCCAATCTGGTAGGGCCGTTTTTAAAAAGGCTGGGACTAGTTGGAAATCCTTAAGCTGGTTCAAGTCAATCCATTCACAGAGCTGCGATTTTTCATCTTCCTGCATGGTCAATGGGGCATCCTCAAGCAAATCCACCAGATAATGAAACTCGATATTGTGATAGGAAATACCGTCCTGTTCAAAACGATTTTCAACCACGAAAGCTAGTTGCCCAGCTTGAACTTTGACACCCAGTTCTTCCCTCACTTCACGGACTACCGCTTCTTCCGTGCTTTCATTGACTTGAATCGCACCTCCAATTGTGTAATACTTTCCCTTGTCTTTGGTAACTAGGAGCCTGCGATTTTGGACAATCAAGGCTGTCGCCCGAACACCAAAAACTGTATTTCCTACTTTTGTCCGAAAGT
The DNA here is from genome assembly GCA_905221155.1 of bacterium. GTDB lineage: Bacteria > Bacillota > Bacilli > Lactobacillales > Streptococcaceae > Streptococcus. The sequence continues at coordinate 282,376 of CAJNCB010000002.1, forward strand.
CTTGCTGAGTCATTCTTGTCCTTTCCCTTAAACGACACAAAAACAGTCAAAACTCCAAAGAAGTGCAGGACAAAAAAGCCTGCAACATCCATGAGCTTTGACCATCATTTCTATTGCTTTTATTATTGTAGCAAATTGAGAAAATTTGTCAATCTAAATGTACTGACAAACTTGTCCATCGCGGTAAGCATTGTCAATCAAACCACCACCGAGACACTCTTCGCCATCGTAAAAGACAACTGCCTGTCCTGGTGTGATAGCGCGTTGCGGTTCTGCAAAGATAACCTCTGCCTTATCTCCTTTGACATGGACGGTCACCTTAGAATCAGGCTGACGGTAGCGGAATTTAGCCGTACATTCAAGCGTAAACTCTTCTGGCATCTCACGAGTAAAGTGGACTTGACTAGCTTCTAGACTGGTTGACATAAGCGAATCATGGTAGAAACCTTGGCCGACATAAAGGATATTCTTGCTTAGGTCTTTTCCGACAACGAACCAAGGGGCATTGTCACCACCGTGTTGTCCACCGATACCGAGACCACCACGCTGACCGATTGTATAGTACATAAGACCTGCATGCTCGCCCATATCGCGACCATCCACTGTCATCATGCGACCAGGCTGAGCTGGTAGATAGTTACTGAGGAAGTTTTTAAAGTTCTTTTCTCCGATAAAGCAAATCCCTGTCGAGTCTTTCTTCTTAGCAGTCGCAAGTCCTGCTTCTTCTGCTAGTCTGCGAACTTCAGGCTTTTCCAAATGTCCCAGTGGGAACATGGTTTTTTGAAGTTGTTCTTGCGACAGTTGGCTGAGGAAATAGGTCTGATCCTTGCCATTATCCACACCGCGAAGCATGTGAACAGTGCCATCCTCATCACGCGCTACTCGGGCATAATGCCCAGTCGCTACATAGTCTGCCCCCAAGGTCATGGCATAGTCCAAAAAGGCCTTGAACTTGATTTCCTTGTTGCACATAACATCTGGATTTGGCGTGCGTCCTGCACGGTATTCCGCTAGGAAATACTCGAAAACGCGGTCCCAGTACTCTTTTTCAAAATTGACAGAGTAGTAGGGAATGCCAATCTGGTCTGCCACCGCAGCCACATCCTTGTAATCTTCGGTCGCCGTACAGACGCCGTTTTCATCTGTGTCATCCCAGTTCTTCATGAAGATACCGATCACATCGTAGCCCTGCTCCTTGAGCAAAAGAGCCGTCACCGACGAATCAACACCACCACTCATCCCCACGACAACACGTGTTTTAGAGTTATCACTCATGGTAAGTCTCCCATCTATTCGTTTATTTATACCCCTCAAAATTCTATTTACTATGACTTTCAATAGAATTTATTTGAGTATAGTCATTTCGTTTACTTTTAGTACTAGGCAACGAGTCGCAGGCATAACTTGAGTTAGGCAAGACGAGTTAACGACGTAATAAAAGATAAACGAAATGACTAGTTCACGATTGAAGGTCGTGTGTGCTTAACGATTGAAGGTCGTTTGAGCAGTTTTCATTATAACATGCTTGGTTGGAGAAGACAAGAAAGAGGCTGATAACCTACCAGCCTCTCTGTAAATACATATATAATTGTTTAAAAAGAGGGTAATTTATACCTTAATCCCTCTACTGCTTATTATCTTATTTATAAAATAAACTAAAAATGATATACTGTAATGAGGAGGAATACGTACATGATCCCTTAAAGATACTACCATCCATGTACGTAGAACGATTGTGAAAAACTACAAAGATATTCTAAAATCAAAAAACACCATTTTTACTATTATCATTGTCGCAAGTCTTGGGCTTTTAATAGGTTTAGTCATTCATCAAGAAAACATCTTAACAGAAAGAGGCAATATTGCTTTCTTCAAACGACAAAAAAATGAGCAAGATGTCGAACAAGTAAAAAATGCCATCAAAGATTTCAATATTGATTCTGAAACAATTATAGAGGATTGGAAAAAAATTCAAGAATTGAAGCCAAACACTGACGAAGGCAAGCAAACATTAGCAGACTTTCTTGCTACTACTGCCGATAAAATCACAAATCATTATACTGAAAAAGCTTTAAAAATGGATATAAAGGAATCCGATAGTCAGTTTGAAGATAAACAAAAACTTGAAACAGCCATCACTTCCTTACAAAAAATACTAGAAATCATTAAAAGTGTCAACTCCACAAGCGAACAAGCCACTATTGATGAAAAAATAAAACCCATTCAAGAACTGATTTCTAAATTCCAAAAGCAAGCTGAAGTCTTGACCAAAAAAGAAGGACAAAAGACTGACAAAAAAGAAACAGGAACGACTAGTAGCGAGAGGGAAAGAGAAACCTATGCTTCAGAAGGAGGGAGCTACACTCCAACCTATACTGAGTCAAATGGGAGCAGATACAGTTCACAGGCACCTGCAAGCGAACAACCTTCATCTGATAGTGCTGGCAGCAGCAGAAATGATGTGGCAAGTACACAAACTCAAGCAGCTAATACTTCAGAATCTCAAGCAGAGACTAATACCAATAGTAACAATGCTGAAGTTCCCACAACAAACAGTGATGATCTCGCTAGTTTAGGCGGCGGAGTTACATCATTCGGTCAGCAGTAAGCAATCGGCTATCACTAATTTAATTGTCTTTTATCGAACAAAGTACATAAAAGGCTAGCAAAAACTAACTTCTAAATAAAACCACACTGTCATTCCAATCTTGAACACAATCAAATTGAAAGGGATACTGTGTGGTTTTTGAATGTTTGAACGTTCAGAGATTCGTTTTTTGGGCAATTATCTATCAGAATGCTCGATTATCTGTCAATAATCCTAGAAAATCTTGTCGTTTCAAGTCGGAGAAATGTTTGGTAGAAAGACTTCCTTTTTGAAGTCCATCATCTCTGACCTGCAAATAATAGCTATGTTGGCTTGTTTTAATTGTCAAAAAATCGCCAAATACAAAAGCTCTTTTCCAGTTGCGAATCTCAAATTCTTTTATCTCTGATTTGGGAATACGGATAAGTCCTTGTCGCAAATCACGATGATTTTCACTTGTGAAAGTCATCCCATTCCCAAGATTTCTTATCAGCAGTTCATCTGGGGTCACCATCACCAGCGCTATTTTAGTTAAGAAAATTTCAACTGTTGGTGGTAAAATCGCTAGATTAAACCAAGGATGTAGGTAGCGATAGGCTAAGAAATAATGAGGTTCATCGCCCAGTCCTAGTTGCTTATATAAGGTCTTGACCTCACTATCTAACCTCGCTTCAAAAGACACATCTGAATGCTCTTCTTCCTTCTTCTGATTAAAATAACGCATCCAGACTAGGAAACCTATAAAAACGAGGAGAAATATTCCGGATAAGATATATTTTAAATTGTAGTTCATCGCTTAACCTCCTGATTCACTACTCTACCTAAAGCAGAGGCCTATTTATTTTGAAAATAGTTCCATAACAACTTTAAATAAGACTGGTGTCATTAAAATTAGGATGATTCCTATCACAAATATCATAACTACTCGAAAAAGCTCTTTATTTTTAAACATTTTTCTACCCTTTTTCTAGCTACATCATAGTACTCATTAACCCCATCTTAAAATTACACCAAACTTATTTTAGCTTTCTTTTCTACTTTTTATATTACTATGATACAATATTTTTAATAGGATTTTATTATTTGTTAACTTTTTTCACGAAAAGGAGTCAATCATGCGTTATGATTTCGGAAAGGTCTATAAAGAAATACGCGAGTCAAAAGGCTTAACCCAAGAAGAGGTCTGTGGAAATGTCCTATCAAGAACTAGCCTATCAAAGATTGAAAGTGGCAAGGTAACTCCCAAATATGAAAATATGGAATTTCTTCTCCGACAAATGAATATGAGTTTTGAAGAATTTGACTACATCTGCCATCTCTATCAACCTAGCCAACGGACAGAAATCATTCAAACTTATCTCAATATGAATTCCATCATTGGTGGCAGTGGTCTAGTTCATTTTTTTGAAATATGCCAAAACTATCTAAAGACCCATCACGATTTGCCTATAGAAGAAATCCGGGATATGCTGGAAATTGTCATTCATATCCGCCAACATGGTACAGAGCAACTGTCAGACCAAGTGAAACAGACTGTCAAAAAACTTTGGGAAAAAATTGAAAAACAAGATACATGGTATGAAAGCGACCTAAAAATCCTCAATACCATCCTTTTCAGCTTTCCCATTGATCACCTCCATCTCATCACTGAAAAAATCTTGCAACGCTTAGAAGTCTATAAAAACTATCAACATTTATATGATTTGCGAATGGCAATCCTACTCAACCTTTCCACCATTTACTTATACCATCAAGACAAAAACATGTGTAAGCAAATCTGCTATACTTTACTAGAGGATGCCAAGAACAAGAAAAGCTACGATATGCTTGCTATCTGCTATGTCCGTATTGGGATTTGTAGGAATGATGCTAAACTTATCCAAAAAGGGTTCTCCCTTCTGGAGCTGACCGATGAAACTTCCATTCTAGCCTTTCTCAAAAAAGAAGTGGAGACCTATTATCAACCGAAAGAAATATAAAAAAGTCGAGGGATTTCCTCGACCTTTTCATATTATTCTGTTCGTTATTTCTTAATACCAGCCGTTGTTAAGCCAAAAGTTTTTAGCAGCTGACCATGAACCGTAACGTCCTGCAACATAAGCATCTGCTACACGTTCTTGGTTTTCAGCTGAGTAGTCACCGTTCAAGTATGAATCTGTCAATTGGTAGCGTCCGATGTATTGGCCATTTGTAGCTGTGTAGCTACCGCCTGATTCTTTTTGAGCGATCCATTCTTTAGCTTCTGCTTCAGATCCACTTACAGTTGAAGCTGGTGCTGAAGTTTCTGCTGCAGCAACAGTTTCTTCTGCTACAGGAGCGCTTGCAGCTGGTGCTTCTTCTGCTACTTCTGTAGTTTCTGCTACTGAAGCTGAAACAGTTTCATCTTGAGCAGCTGGTGCCGCATAAGTAGCTGGCGCTGGTGTTGCAACAGGTGCTACAGGACCGTCGATAACCAACTCTTGACCAACATAAATCAAATGAACGTTGTCGATGTGGTTGTTTTCTGCCAATTTCTCAACAGTTGTGTTGTGAGTTTCAGCGATTTCTGAAAGTGTATCACCTTCTTTAACAGTGTAAGTTGATGATTCTTGAGCAGATACAAATGATGGAGCAAATACTGCAAACAAGGCAGCTACTCCTGCGAGAGTTGTTTTAATCTTTTTAGTTGTTGATTTCATATTTGAAAATTCTCCTTCTTTCTATAGTTCTATCATACCCTTTAAATATTACCGTTTCTTGACACTTTTATGTAGAAATATTACAAAATTATTTTTTATTTCCCTAAATAAGCTATTTTTTGTTACAAAAGATGCTTTTTTATGCTATTTGTAGTGTAAAAAGGTTTTCATCCACAATTAAAGCCAAGACCTTCATTCTTTGATATAATAGAGATAAGAATTTTTATAAGGGGAAACTGATGAAATCACTTCGTTTTCAATCTGTCTTTGATATCATCGGACCAGTTATGATTGGCCCATCTAGTAGCCATACAGCTGGTGCTGTTCGTATTGGGAAGATTGTCTCTTCCATTTTTGATGATACTCCGACAGAAGTCGAATTCCAACTATTTAACTCATTTGCCAAGACCTATCGTGGCCACGGGACAGACCTAGCCCTTGTTGCTGGTATTTTGGGCATGGATACAGATGATCCTGAAATTCCAAACAGTCTGGAGATTGCCCACAAACGTGGCATCAAGATTGTCTGGACCATTCAGAAAGACAGCAATGCCCCTCACCCAAACACCACTAAAATTACCGTCAAAAACGCGCACAAGACCATCAGCGTGACTGGTATTTCAATCGGTGGCGGGAATATTCAGGTAACCGAACTCAATGGCTTTGCCGTCTCTCTCAATATGAATACACCGACTATCATCATTGTTCATCAAGATATTCCAGGTATGATTGCCCTCGTAACAGAGGCACTTTCCCGCTATGGTATCAATATCGCCCAGATGAACGTTACTCGTGAAAAAGCTGGTGAAAAAGCTATTATGATTATCGAAGTTGACAGTCGCAACTGTGATGAGGCCATCGAAGAAATTCGAAAAATCCCTCATCTCCATAATGTCAATTTCTTTAAATAGGAGGAAGCATGTTTTATTCTATCAAAGAATTGGTCGAGCAAGCAGATCTGGACTTTCAAGGAAATGTCGCAGAACTCATGATTACAACAGAGTTTGAATTGACCGGTCGCGAACGTGAAGAAGTCCTCCTTCTCATGGAGCGCAACCTGGAAGTCATGAAAGCCTCTGTCCAACTTGGCCTCAATGAAAATAAATCTCGTAGTGGTCTGACAGGTGGAGATGCTGCCAAATTGGATCACTACATAAAAAATGGAAAAACTCTATCAGATTACACGATTCTCTCTGCTGCCCGAAATGCCATTGCAGTCAATGAACACAATGCCAAAATGGGCTTGGTTTGTGCCACTCCGACCGCAGGAAGTGCTGGCTGTCTGCCTTCCGTTCTCACTGCTGCTATTGAAAAATTAGACCTCAGCCACGAGCAACAGCTGGATTTCCTCTTTGCTGCCGGTGCCTTTGGACTAGTCATCGCAAACAATGCCTCTATCTCAGGTGCTGAAGGTGGCTGTCAGGCCGAGGTTGGTTCGGCCTCTGCTATGAGTGCTGCAGCCTTGACTCTAGCTGCCGGTGGAACACCTTATCAGGCCAGTCAGGCCATTGCCTTTGTCATTAAAAATATGCTAGGCCTCATCTGTGACCCTGTTGCCGGCTTGGTCGAAGTTCCCTGTGTCAAACGCAATGCCATGGGAGCTAGCTTTGCCTTCATCGCAGCAGACATGGCTTTGGCAGGTATCGAATCTAAAATCCCTGTGGATGAAGTTATCGATGCCATGTACCAAGTAGGAGCAAGCATGCCAACTGCCTTTCGTGAAACAGCTGAAGGTGGACTCGCTGCCACCCCTACTGGTCGTCGCCTCCAAAAAGAAATTTTCGGAGAATAAGCTTATCAAATAGGAGAAACCATGACCTCTATCACAGCTATCTTTTTCGATCTGGATGGAACCCTCGTTGACAGTTCTATCGGGATTCACAATGCCTTTACCCATACCTTTAAGGAGCTAGGAGTGCCTAGCCCTGATGCCAAAACTATTCGTGGTTTTATGGGGCCGCCCCTCGAAAGTAGTTTTGCGACCTGTCTGCCCAAAGAACAAATTTCTGACGCTGTGCAGATATACCGATCTTACTACAAGGAAAAAGGCATCTATGAAGCTCAACTCTTTCCTCAGATTGTAGACTTGCTTGAGAAGTTATCGAGCAATTATCCTCTCTATATTACCACTACAAAGAATACCCCTACCGCTCAAGACATGACTAAAAACTTGGGAATCCATCATTTCTTTGATGGTATTTATGGTTCCAGCCCTGAAGCACCTCATAAGGCCGATGTCATTCGCCAAGTCTTACAGACACATCAACTAGAACCAGAACAAGCCATTATCATCGGAGATACCAAGTTTGATATGCTGGGAGCTCAAGAAACAGGTATTCAGAAATTGGCCGTCACTTGGGGATTTGGGGAGCAAGCAGATCTACTAAACTATCATCCTGATTATATCGCTCACAAACCCATAGAAGTTTTGGAGTATTTTCAATAACATAGACTGGGCGACAACCCCATTTCAGAAGAAAATGGAGCAAGTCTCTACATAACAAAACGCATATTACCAAGGTTCTTCAGACCTGATAATATGCGTTTTATTTTTTATTCAACGTGGGTGGTTTGATTGGCAAAGGCGATAATAGCTTGCTTCAACTCATCTCCACTGAGAGTTCGGAACTCTTCAATCTTTTTACCGATGGCTTCTAGAGGCATAACATTAACCTTACCAACGAAAATCTTATCCATAACTTGATTGTCAACGAGTTCGGTTGATACCAAGAGTTCTTCGTAGAGTTTTTCACCTGGACGGATTCCAACTTCAACAATTGGAATTTCGCTCTCAGTGTGTCCACTTAGAAGCACCATTTTCTTAGCCAAGTCATAAATCTTGACTGGTTTGCCCATATCAAGGATAAAGACTTCTCCATCCTTGGCATAAGCACCAGCATGGATAACCAGACGGCTAGCTTCTGGAATAGTCATAAAGTAACGGGTCATGCGGAAGTCTGTCACCGTTACAGGACCACCTTCAGCAATCTGACGTTCAAAGACTGGAATCACACTACCACGACTACCAAGAACATTTCCAAAACGAACTGCACAGTAGGTCGATTGGCTACGTTGGTTAAATCCAGTGACAATCAACTCAGCCACGCGCTTGGTTGCTCCCATAACATTTGGTGGATTAACCGCCTTATCTGTCGAAATCATAACCATCTTAGGCACTTTGGCTTCATCAACAGCCTTAGCAACATTATAAGTTCCACGAATATTGTTTTTGAAGGCTTCTTTTGGATTGCGCTCCATCATCGGAACGTGCTTGTGGGCTGCCGCATGATAAACAATAGCTGGCTTGTACTGTTCAAAGACTTGCAACAAACGGTCATAGTCTTGAATATCGGCAATAACTGGTACATAATCAATCCCTTGGAACTTGCGAATCAATTCATGATAAACAAGGTAGATTGAGTTTTCCCCATGACCGAGCAAAACGATGCGTTCAGGATTGAAACGACTAACTTGGCGACAGATTTCAGAACCGATTGAGCCACCAGCACCTGTAACCAAGATTGTCTTACCTGTCAGTTCTGCGCCCAGACGCGATTCATCAAGACGAATTTCCTGACGTCCCAAAAGGTCCGTAATATCAATTTTTTGGAAGCCAGTACCTGCTTGGTGAAGTCCCTGAACAACGGTTTCAACCTTAGGCATCTTGTAACATTTGACACCCAGCTTATTACACATCTGCAAGATACGCTCATATTCTGACGGGTCAAGCGACGGAATCGCAACGATAACACGCTCGATTTGGTGGCGTTTGGCTAATTCCGGCAGATCATCATATGAACCCAAAACAGGGATTCCACCAAGTTTTTGACCCTTTTTCTTAGCGTCCTTATCCAAAATACCGACCAGTTCCAAATCACTGGTTGGATGTTGGTAACTATCCATAAAGAGGGCTCCGCCATCACCAGCACCAATCAAGAAGGTCCGACGGTGTTCTCCATCGCCACTTCCCTTTTTGCGTTTAGAGTAGATTAACTGCCAAGTAATCCGTGGCAATAAAATCAAGAAAGTACTCAACAAGATAAAGAGGACGATAAAACGGATAGAGAAGAGAGGCAAGAAGGCATAGCAGATACTATATGACAAGATACTGCTAGCAGTCACACCAAAAAAGATTTTCATGAAATCCGTAATCTTGCTGTAACGACTAATACTAGCGTTCAGCCCCCAAAATCCAATCATCAATTGATAGAACAGGAAGGCCAAACTCGTATAGATAATGTAGTCAACAGGTGCTGGATTAATCAAGCCGTAGAATAAAATATAAGATACAATGATGGAAACCACCATACTCAAAATATCAAATATTCCCCAGAAAACCTGTTTTTGTTGCTTATTTAAAATTTCCACCAGATCAATCACATAATCTGTGAGTTTTTTATTCATAGAAATTTACTCCTCCTTAAAAGAGTCAAATAGTTATATTGTTATTATAACACTTTTTCTCTAGTTTACGATTTGCTACAATCTTTTACTTGCTTTTTCGTAACAGTTTCATAAAAATAAACTGTCTGACAAATCCTGGACAAAGAGCAACAACCATCTGAATGGCAACACTCTTGGCATACTCCATGTAAGAAATTTGTCCTCGCTTCAGCATGCGCTGACGAGCCTGGCGATAGAGTTTAAGGTAACGCAGTCCCCCACGACGCTCAAACATCCCTGCTCCGACACGAACCTTACACAAGATTTGATCCAGATTTCCAGTCTTGGCTCCTGTAGCAATCATATTGAGCCAGAGGAGGTCATCCTCCATATAGAGGCCATCCTCATAGTTGCCTGCCTTGAGAACCATGTCCTTCTTGAACATGACAGTCATGTGGTTAAAGGCACTTCTCATCCTTTGATAAGCTACAATATCTGCATGCTGGGTTGGAACACGACGGTAAGAAACAATCTCATCAGGATTGTCAATAAACTCTGCAATATGTCCACCTAATAGGTCGAGCTTGTCCTTCTCCATTAGCTGAACCTGTTTCTCAAAACGGTCTGGAACAGCTATATCATCCGTATCCATACGGGCAATAATATCATACTGACACTGCAAAACACCCTGTCGAAGAGCCAGACCCAAACCTTGATTCTGCTCAAGAGGATAGCGTTTCACTGGAATATCAGACTCCGCTTCAAGCTGGTCTAATACCTGATAGAGCTCAGGTGTCAAAGGCCCATCCTCAACCAGAACCAATTCGCTCGGTTTCAGGGTCTGATTTTGAACACTCTCAAGAGCATCCTTTAAAAATGTCGGATTTTCCTTGATATAGACCGACATCAATACGCTGATTTTTTGCTTTTCAGACACAGTTTTTCTCCAATGTATAGATTTCCTTCCACTATTTTATCATAATTTTCAAGACTTTCCCATTTTTATCTTGAAAGCCCAAAACCTTACTTGACATTATAGTGAAAAAGCCTTAAAATAAGCTGTTATTAAAATCAGCTAGGAGAGGTATTATATGAAAAAGCAATCACTCTTTTTTGTTCCAGGTATTATCCTGATTGGTGTTTCCTTGCGGACTCCTTTTACTGTTTTACCTATTATTTTGGGAGATATTTCGCAAGGGCTGGGAGTAGAAGTTAGTTCGCTTGGTGTCTTGACTAGCCTTCCTCTCCTCATGTTTACCCTCTTCTCGCTCTTTTCTACCCGACTGGCTCAGAAAATTGGCTTGGAGCATCTCTTCACCTATAGCCTCTTCTTCTTGACTATCGGTTCTCTCATTCGACTAATCAATCTGCCCCTGCTCTATCTAGGAACCTTGATGGTTGGGGCAAGTATCGCAGTCATCAATGTTCTGCTTCCTAGTCTTATCCAAGCCAATCAACCAAAGAAAATTGGTTTTCTGACCACCTTATATGTAACCTCTATGGGAATTGCAACGGCTCTGGCTTCCTATCTGGCTGTACCTATTACACAAGCCAGTTCTTGGAAAGGACTTATCATCCTCCTCACCCTGCTCTGTCTGGCAACTTTTTTGGTCTGGCTCCCAAATCACCGCTATAATCACAGACTAGCTCCACAAACCAAACAAAAAAGCAAAACAAAGGTCATGCGTAACAAACAGGTCTGGGCAGTTATCGTCTTTGCAGGTTTTCAATCCTTGCTCTTTTACACCGCTATGACCTGGCTACCTACTATGGCCATCCACGCAGGCCTATCCGGTCACGAAGCTGGCTTGCTAACCTCTATCTTCTCTCTGATTAGCATTCCTTTTTCAATGACCATCCCAAGCCTAACAACCAGCTTGTCTACTAGCAACCGTCAGCTCATGCTCACTCTGGTTTCACTAGCTGGTGTGTTCGGCATTTCCATGCTCTTTTTCCCAGTCGGTAATTTCTTTTACTGGCTTGCCATCCATCTCCTCATCGGAACCGCAACCAGCGCCCTCTTCCCTTATCTCATGGTCAACTTTTCACTCAAGACAAGCGCCCCTGAAAAGACTGCCCAATTGTCTGGCTTATCTCAAACAGGAGGCTATATCCTAGCAGCCTTTGGGCCAACCCTCTTTGGTTACAGTTTTGACCTTTTCCACTCTTGGGTGCCAGCTGTAGCTGCCCTCTTACTCGTCGATATCATCATGACCGTGGCCCTCTTTACAGTAGACAGAGCTGATAAAATCCTCTAAACTTCTAGTTTTGGCTAGAAGTTTTTTATATATAAAAATTTTACACATTTCTCTTGACAGGGCTTTCTTTTAGATGTACAATGTATGTGTAGAAAAATTATATATAAAAATCTTACACATTAGAAAAGGAGGTTCCCCATGTACTTTCCAACATCCTCTGCCTTGATTGAATTTCTCATCTTGGCCGTACTGGAGCAGGATGATTCTTATGGTTATGAGATTAGCCAAACCATTAAGCTCATCGCTAATATCAAAGAATCTACACTCTATCCCATTCTCAAAAAATTGGAGGGCAATAGCTTTCTGACAACCTATTCTAGAGAGTTCCAAGGTCGCATGCGCAAATACTACTCCTTGACAAACGGTGGTATAGAACAGCTCGTGACCCTAAAAGATGAATGGGCACTCTATACAGACACCATCAATGGCATCATAGAAGGGAGTATCCGCCATGACAAGAACTGAATACCTGACTCAGCTAGAACTTTATCTCAAAAAACTACCTGAAGCTGACCAAATTGAAGCCATGGACTATTTCAGGGAACTCTTTGACGATGCTGGAGTCGAGGGAGAAGAAGAACTCATTGCTAGTTTGGGAACTCCCAAAGAAGCGGCCCACGAAGTTCTCTCCAATCTCCTCGATAAAAAAATCAATGAAGCGCCAGCTCAAAAGAATAACCGACAAATTTTGCATATCGCCTTGTTAGCTTTGCTTGCAGCACCCATCGGTATTCCTTTAGGAATCGCCATTCTATTGGCTCTTTTCGCAATTCTTGTGGCCGCTTCGAGCGTCATCTTGGCTTTCTTTGTAGTTTCCATACTTGGTATCATCGGTGGATTCCTATTTTTAGTTGAAAGTTTCACTATCCTCGCCCAAGCTAAATCAGCCTTTATCTTGATTTTCGGTTCTGGTTTACTAGCCATCGGTGCTTCTTCGCTGGTCTTACTAGGTATTTCCTATGTAGCTCGCTTCTTCGGCCTAGTCATTGTTCGCCTGGTGCAATTTGTTCTTAAAAAAGGAAAGAGAGGTGACCAGCATGCGTAAATTGACAAAAGGATTTCTCATTTTTGGTGTGGTGACTACTATTATCGGATTTATCCTGCTCTTTGTAGGTATCCAATCTGACGGGATCAAGAGCCTACTTGCCATGTCCAAGGAACCTGTCTACGATAGTCGGATGGAAGAGCTGACCTTTGGCAAGGAAGTCGAAAACCTAGAGATTACGCTCCACCAACACGCGCTGACCATCACAGACTCTTTCGATGATCAAATCCACATTTCTTACCATCCATCTATTTCTGCTAACCATGATCTTGTCACAAATCAAAACGATAAAACGCTGAGCCTAACGGATAAAAAACTGTCTGAAAATTCATTTCTCTCTTCTGGAATTGGCGGGATTCTTCATATCGCAAGTAGCTACTCTAGTCGTTTTGACGAAGTTATTCTCCGACTGCCAAAAGGGAGAAATCTAAAAGGAATCAACATCTCAGCCAATCGCAGACAAACCAGTATCACTAATGCTAGCCTTGAAAATGCAACTCTCAATACAAATGGTTATCTCCTCCGAATTGAAGGAAGTCGTATCAAAAACAGTAAACTCACAACCCCTAATATCGTCAATATCTTTGATACAGACCTTACAGATAGTCAGCTAGAGTCAACAGAGAAGCACTTCCACGCTGAAAATATCCAAGTCCATGGTAAGGTTGAACTGACTGCCAAAAGGTATCTCAGAATCATCCTAGACCAGAAAGAGAACCAACGAATTAACTGGGACATCTCAAGCAACTATGGTTCTATCCACCAATTCACAAGAGAAAAGCCTGAATCAAGAGGCACGGAATTAAGCAACCCTTACAAAACTGAAAAAACCGATGTCAAGGATCAACTCATTGCTAGAGCTGATAATAATATTGAGCTAATATCCATACCAAACAGACGTTGACAAAAGCGCTTACATCTGCTAATGTAAATATAGAAAACAACTAGAAAAAAGGAGGTTCTACCATGAAACAAGAATGGTTTGAAAGTAATGATTTTGTAAATACAACAAGCAAGAACAAACCTGAAGAGCAAGCTCAAGAGGTTGCAGACAAGACTGAAGAAACGATAGCCGATCTCGATACACCAATTGAAAAAAATACTCAAGTAGAGGAGGAAGTCTCTCAAGCTGAAGTCAAACTGGAAAGCCAGCAAGAAGAGACAATTGAAACGCCTGAAGACAGTGAATCGAGAACAGAAATAGAAGAAAAGAAAGCATTAGATTCTACTGAAGAAGAGCAAGATTTTTCTAAAGAAACAGAAAAAGTCACTATAGCTGAAGAGAGTCAAGAAGCACTTCCTCAGCAAAAAACAACTACGAAAGAGCCACTTCTTCTTAGTAAATCCTTAGAAAGTCCTTATATCCCCGACCAAGCTCCAAAATCTACGGATAGATGGAAAGAGCAAGTACTTGATTTTTGGTCTTGGCTAGTGGAGGCTCTCAAATCTCCTACAAGCAAGCTTGAAACAAGTAGCACACACAGCTACACAGCCTTTCTCTTGCTCATTCTGTTTTCTGCATCTTCCTTTTTCTTTAGTATCTACCACATCAAACATGCTTACTATGGACATATAGCAACTATGCATAATCACTTCCCTGAACAATTTGCTTCATTAAATCTCTTTTCGATTATCTCTATCCTAGTAGCAACAACACTCTTCTTCTTTTCATTCCTCTTGGGTAGTTTCGTCGTGAGACGATTTATCTACCAGGAAAAAGACTGGACGCTAGAAAAGGTTCTCCAACAATATAGTCAACTCTTAGCAATTCCAATCTTCCTCACTGCTATTGCTAGTTTCTTTGCCTTCTTTGATAGCCTGCGATTTACAGCCCTCTTGTGTGTGATTAGCATTGGAATCATTCTGCTTGCTAGTCTCCATATCATTACAAGGCCAAGTCAAGCAAGTGAAACCGACTCCTTCTATCAGTTATTCTTGTCTGTCCTTGTGAACGGAGTCATTATCCTCCTCTTCTTTGTAGCTGAAGTGGCACTGATTGGGGATTACCTTCGTATCTTGGCCTTTCTTTAAACTTCAATCCTGTCATCCATGACAGGATTTTTTCTATGTCAAAAAAGCAAGTCGATTGACCTGCTTCTGATTTACTTTCCTTGTGCTAATGTTTTAAAATCTTGTCCTAGGATGGGTTGTACTTCTAATTGATTGGCATCTAGTTGGTGGTAAGATGCTGATGGTAGTGACTCTAGGAATTTTGCATAGTTCAAGCGGGCAATGGCTTCATAGTCTTCTGGTTTAGAGCCGTCTCCTGTGATTTGAACCAAGTCAATCTCCCACTGCACTTCCTTATCCACCAATTGCTCAATATAGGCTGCAGGAACAAATGGTTCTCTCGGTAAAACGGTTTTGACGCCTTGAGCCAGATGGTAAACACCGTGCACTTGGTCTTCTCCATCTTGATAGAAGGAAACTCTTGCAAAGTAGGCATCTGTCTCTTGAACCGCACGCACACGCGCTTCAAACTGAGCCAAGCCATCTTCCCCTAAAAAGCTTTTCAAATCCTCATGACTAAAGAAAACAGGATTAAAAATTCCTTGGCAAATCGTAAAACGGGCTGCGGTGTCTCCCAGATAGGCTTGAATACTTGCTTGGAAATAAGCTTCAAAATCAAAACCATCGAACCCCTCAATCTCAGTTCCTGTATAAGCAAGTAGAGCATCTAGAAATGATTTGATAATCTGCCAGTCTGTCTTCGTTAGTAGGTCAGGAAGCTCGACACGGTAAGCCTTTTGACCATCAGCATAACTGACCTTAAAAAGAAATTGTGATTGCCCCACTATCGCACACTCGATATACTCGAGACGATTAAGAGTCTGACGAAGATAGACTGCATCATAGCTATGTGACTCCAAGCCATCTACCAAGGCCAAGATAGACTTGGCAGTCAAAATTTCCTGTTCTCCTAAAATGCTCTGTTTATTTGGAATAAAAAATGTTTTCGTCATAACTAGACTCCTTTGAAATCGTTTACATATAGTATACCCTATTTTACTGAAAGATACAGAAACAAACTTTAGATTTTTTAGTAAAAAGCATAGAAAAACAGCCCCTGAGGGCTGTTTAATCTT